>DATIDO010000766.1:0-4472 GCA_035456245.1 Polyangiaceae bacterium | reverse complement strand
CCCTTCACTCCCAGGCACTTGCCCGACTGCACGCCCACGAACGTGGTGACCGTGCCGGTCTTGACCGTCAACTCGCTCGTGGTGCTCTCGAATTCGCCCTCGGGGGCGGTCCCCACGCAGGCGCTGGTGGCGAACAGGATGGGTAGGCTCGCCAGCCAGCGGCCGAGGCTTCGGTAGCTCGTTCGATTCTTCATGTTGTTTCCCCTCGAGTTGGTTCGCGTCGCACGACACGATTCGCGGCAGAGAAAAACCGTGAACGGAGGCCCCGGCCGCGTGTGTGCCGTGGGGTTGCGCGAATGACGGCGGACCCGTCAGAAATCGACTCGCCGCCGTGCTTGGCTGGCATCGCGCCATCGGTGGGATCAGCGCCCGAGACTTGACAGTGCGTCCCCCGCCAAGCGGGATGGTGCGGTGAGCGCCATTCCGTTCTCCCAGCTCCAAGCCTTCTTGGCGGTCGCCCGCGCCAAGAGCTTCAGCGGAGCGGCGCGCGAGCTGGCGGTGTCGCGTTCGGCGGTCAGCCAGAGCATTCGCCAACTCGAGGAAGAGCTGGGTGTGGTCCTCGTGGCCCGCACCACCCGCAGCGTGTCACTCACGGATGCCGGGCGGCGCCTGGTCGAGACCGTGGGGCCGGCGTTCTCGCAGACGCGCGCTGCCCTCACCGAGATCTCCGCCAAGCCCGGTGAGGCCGTCGGTCGGCTGCGTCTCACCATTCCTCGCAGCGCCTTCGAGCTCGTGGTGGCTCCGCTTCTCCCGGAATTTCGGGCGCGCCATCCCCGCATCGAGCTGGATTTGGATTTCGAGGATCGCTTCGCCGACATCGTGGCCGAGGGCTATGACGCAGGCATCCGCCTCGCCGAATCGATCGAGCGGGACATGGTGAGCCTGAGGCTGAGCGGTCCGTTCCGCTTCGTGGTCGTGGGCTCGCCCGGCTATCTGCGCAGCCACCCGCCCCTGGAACGGCCCGAAGATCTCTTGCGCCACGAGTGCCTGACGTTTCGCCTGAGTTCGAGCGGAGCCCTCTACGCCTGGGAGCTCGAGCGCGGGCGCAGGAAGTGGCGAGTGCCGGTTCGAGGTTCGATCGTCACCAACGACTACATGCTGGCCAGCCGCTGGGCGGAGCAGGGGCTCGGGCTCGCCTACGTCATGGAGCCCCAGGTGCGCGAGCAGCTGGATCGCGGAGTCCTTCGAGTAGTTCTGGAGGCCTACGCGACGAGCGTGCCCGGCTTCTTCCTCTACTACCCGAGCCGCGCGCAGCAGTCGTTACCGCTCCGCCTCTTCATCGAGACCGTGCGCGAAGTGACGGCGCGCGCCGGCTCCCGCACCGCGCCGGCTACCAAACGCAGCCGAACCGGGGCTCGGGGGACGGCTGGCTGATTGTTCAGTTCAGATTGACAGGCCATCAACGCGGACCCACCTAGTCGCCTCCGGGACGGTGGTTCATGGTGCGGGGCATGAACGTCAAAGCCATCGGCAGCCACTCCGCGGATCAGCCACTCCAGTCGCTCGACATCTTCCGGCGTGAACCCGGCGAGCTCGACGTTCAGATCGACATCGCCTTCTGCGGCGTCTGCCACTCCGACTTGCACACGGTGCGGAGCGAATGGCCCGGCACCCTCTACCCCTGTGTCCCTGGTCACGAGATCGTCGGGCGCGTCTCGGCCGTGGGCGCCGGTGTGACGCGGTTCCAGCTGGGGCAGCTGGTGGGCGTCGGCTGCATCGTCGACAGCTGCGGCACCTGTCCCTCGTGCCAGGAGCACCTGGAGCAGTACTGCGAGAAGGGCATGGTCGGCACCTACAACGGCCCGACCAGCGATGCTCCCGGACACACCTTGGGAGGCTACTCGCAGCGCATCGTCGTGAAGGAGGGCTACGTCGTCGCCATCCGTCACCCCGAGGAGCAGCTGGCGGCGGTCGCGCCCCTGCTTTGCGCCGGGATCACCACGTATTCGCCGCTCCGCCACTGGGGCGCAGGGCCCGGCAAGAAGGTCGGCATCGTCGGCCTGGGCGGCCTCGGGCACATGGGCGTCAAGATCGCCCACGCCCTCGGCGCGCACACGGTGGCGTTCACGACGTCGGAGAACAAGCGGGAGGCCGCCAAGACCTTGGGTGCCGACGAGGTCGTCGTCAGTCGGAACGCGAGCGAGATGCAGGCGCACCTCGGCAGCTTCGACATGATCCTGAACACGGTCGCGGTGAGCCACGATCTGGATGCGTTCACCACCCTGCTGAAGCGCGATGGCGCGCTGGTGTTGGTGGGCGTCCCCGAGCACGCGCACCCGTCTCCTGCTGCTTTCCATCTGATCTCCAAACGGCGCACGATTGCCGGTTCGATGATCGGAGGCATCGCCGAGACGCAGGAGATGCTGGATTTCTGCGCCGAGAAGGGGATCGTGGCCGACATCGAGCTGATCCGGGCGCAGCAAATCAACGAAGCCTACGAGCGCATGCTGAAGAGCGACGTGAAGTACCGCTTCGTCATCGACAGCGCGACGCTCGCCGGCTGACTCAGACCGGCGCGTCTTCGAAGCTCGGGTTGCGCGTCGAGTCGAGTTCGACCGTCAGCGTTGCCGTCAGTGACTGGTGGGGGTCGTTCGTGACCGACTGCGGGGCATCGCGGCTCGGATCGGCGGGGGGCCCCGACGTCCTGCCGTCGCTGGAGCGGGAACGAGCGAAGGTGCTTCCGTGCTCGGTCCACCAGGCGGCGGCGCGGTCTTCGTTCCAAGTGGCAGGGACGAGGGCCTGAAGCTGGGTGAGGAACGCTCGGACCGACGGCGGGCGCCGCAGCGGATCCTTGGCCAAAGCCGAGTGAATCAGCGGAGCGACACCTTCGGGCAGCTGGGGGAGCAGCTGCTCCAGGCGCGTGGGCTCTTCGCCGACCTGCGCGAGCAGCACGGCCATGGCGTCGCGGCGGGGAAAGAGCTCGCGGCCGGCGAGCAAGTAGTAGCAAACGGCAGCCAACGCGTAGAGATCCGCCAAGGCCGGCATCGTCGACTCGCCGCGCAAGAGTTCCGGGGCCATGTAGAGCGGAGTGCCGGAAAGCGCGCCTTCGCGAGTCACGTGGGCTTCCGCCTCCAGAGCCCCCAGCTCTTTGGCCAAGCCGAAGTCGAGCACCTTGACGCGATCATGCTCGGCGCCGCGGCGACAGACCATGATGTTGCTGGGCTTGATGTCGCGGTGGACGACGCCGTTACTGTGAGCCTCGTGGAGAGAGCCGCAGATTTGGGTCGCTAGGTAGAGGACGCGGTCGACGGGCAGGGGCCCGGTCTTGCGAACCAGCGCGTCGAGATCGACGCCGTCCAGGTATTCCATCGCATAGTACAGGCGCCCTTCGGGCGTCTTGCCGTAGTCGTAGACGGCGATGGTGTTGGGGTGGGTGAGCTCGGCCGTGTGCTGCACCTCGCGCTCGAAGCGCTGGAAGCGCTCGGCTGCTCCCGGATCGTCGGGATTGGCCTTGATCAGCTTCACGGCCGTGGGGCGGCGCAACAGCGCATGGCGGGCCAGAAAGACCGAGCCCATGCCACCTTCGCCGAGCTTGTGGATGAGCAAGTACTGACCCAGTCGCTCGGCTCGCTTCTCGGCGCGCAGACGGCCTTCATCGATGCGCGCGGCTCGGTAGACGAAGTAGATATTGAGCCCCGCGATCAGGAAGATGGCGCCGAGCATGCAGAGCAGCACCACGCGCAGCCCGTGGCGCAGCTCGAAGGCTTCGTCGACGTCGATCTCGGAGACCACACCGAGTCCGAAGGACGGGAACCAATGCCACGCTCCCACGACGGAGATCCCGCGGTAGTCGCGGTAGCCGTCGACATCCACCCCGTCGCGGCCGGCCAGCGCCTGCGCGACCGAGCGGGTGGGCGAGAGGGTAGCCGAGTCGAGCGTCGCGCCCTCGTTGGGCCCCAGCGGCACGCCCGGGTCGCGCACCCTCACCTCGAGCACCGAGGAAGGACCCTTCAGCAAGCCGAGCTCGCGAAGCGAGTCGCCGAAGCGGCTCTCCGAGATCATTCGCGCGTCGGCGTCGAAGGCGTAGGTCTCGCCGCTCTCGCCCAGGCGGGCCAGCGAGAGGATCTCGCCGAATCGCCCCGAGATGGGAAGCAACAGGTGGACACCGCCGATGTCACGCCCTTGCGAGGTGACGGGGGCCGAGATGGTGAGGAACGGGATGCGTCCGCCTTTGCCATCGGTGAAGAAGCGGGCGGGCCACAAGCGCCCGCGGGGCTCGAACAGCCAGCGCGCCAGCTCGTCGGCGCCGAACGGCAGGCGCGTGCCCGCGTAGTGGGCTGCGCTCGAGGCGATGACTCGACCGTGGGGATCGGTGACGAGGTAGTCGGCGGCCAGCGCGTGTTGGGCGACGGGCGTGACCAGCTCGGAGATCTGAGCGAGGGCAGCGAGCGCTGCGGGGGACGCGTCGACGGGAGGCGCAGTGTTGACGGGCGCCGCAGTGTCGACGGAGGCCGCTGTGTTGATGGGCGCCG
>DATIDO010000765.1:0-7068 GCA_035456245.1 Polyangiaceae bacterium | reverse complement strand
CGCGGCTCGGCTTCCTGGGCCTGTTCGCCGAACGTATCAGCGCGTTCACGCGTCACGGACGGATCGACGACGCCTTCGTGCTCTGTGGAATCGGCGGGGAAGCGCCGAGCATCGCGACGGAACAGGCGCTGCGCACGGTGTTGGCGCGCTTGTGCGTGCAGTCGGGCAATCCGAAGGCGCCGGCCTCTTCTCCTGGCCAGAAGACGCCGAGCGGAGCGCCCCCTGGTTCGAAATCGCCCAGCTCTGCGCCGCCGGGCTCGAAATCCTGAACGGACTCGGGCAGGCTCGGCCCGTGGAAACGGCCGAGCGAATCCTGCGCAGCTATGACACTTGGGCCGTCGTCGGCGCGAGCCGAGACGCCAGCAAAGCGGCGGCGCGCGTGCCGGGGACGCTCGCGGCCCATGGCTTCCGCATGGTGCCCGTCAATCCGCGTGCCGATGGCGAGCTGTTCGGCGAGACCATTCATCCGAGCCTGGCTGCCATCCCGTTCCCCGTGCAGGTGGTGCAGGTATTTCGGCCTTCGGAAGAGGCAGCCGAGATCGCTCGTCAGGCCGTTGCCATCGGTGCCAAGGCGCTCTGGTTGCAGCTGGGCATCGAGTCGGAAGAGGCGCGCCGCATCGCCGAGGAGGCGGGGCTCGACTACGTGGAAGATCGGTGTGCGGCGGTCGAGCGCTCAATTCACCAGGTCTCGCATCCGAAGCGTTCGTGAGCGCGGTGAACCTGGCCCCTTGGGTCCTGTGGGCGCTCGCCTGCGCGACGCTGTCCGCTCTGGCCCGACCGGGTGTCGGCGTGCGCGCTGCGCTCTCGCTCGCGGTACTCGCGGCGCCGCCATGGGCCGGTGATCTGCCGGTGGTCCGCGTGGCCTTCACGGTGTGCGCCGTGGTGTTCGTGATGCGGGCGATCGATTGGGACTCGCTCGAGGCGCGCAGCGGTTGGGAGCGATTCGTGTGGTTGGTCCTCCCGGTCGTGCGCCGCATCCCCGTCAGCACCGCTGCGCGAGCGCGTGCGCGGGGCCGCGCCTGGCGTCATCTGCCCTGGGCGCTCGGCTACCTCGCCGCCTGGATTGTGCTCGGCTGGGCCTTTTCTCACTGGGCCCAGCCCGCGCCGCGCTGGGCCGAGAGCACGATGGCCATCTTCTTCTTCGTGTTCGCGTTCGCCTCCACCGCCGAGCTGGCGAGTGCGGCGGCGCTGACGCTGGGAGCCGACGTGCAGCCCGTGTTCGACCGCCCCCTCGTCTCGCGTTCGCTGCGTGAGTTCTGGAGCCGGCGTTGGAACCGATTCGTCTCGCGCTTCCTGCTGAAGCACGTTGCGTTGCGTCTGCCGCGCGGCACGTCGCCGGCGCTGCGTACGTTCGGAGTGTTCTTCGTCAGCGGCTTGCTGCACGAATACTTCGCGTGGGGGGCGGTGGGCTCCGACTACCCAGCCGGCTGGATGCTCGGATTTTTCTGCGTTCACGGGCTGGCCGTCTTGCTGGAAGATCGCCTCCCCATGGCTCCGCGCACGCTCGGTATCGCGCTGACCTTTTCCTGGATGGTGTTCACGGCTCCCGCCTTCTTCCATCCCGTGGCGACGTGCATGCCTGGCTTTGGCTATCCCAGCGACTGGATCCCGAGCGCGCCGTAGGCGATGCTCGCAGCATGGGGACTCGATTCGCGCGCGTCGCGGCCTGGACGGTTTGCCTCCTTTCCACTGCTTGCGGCTCGGCTCAGCCCGAGCCCAACTCGGCCAGCAGCGAGTCATCCGAGGGCGCGGGGCAGCCGTCGGAGGGCGCCTCATCGTCATCGTCATCGTCGGCGTCCGCTTCGCCGTCGGGCCCGAGCCCCGGTGAGCGCCTGCTGCCGCCTTGTGCCGCTGACGGCAAGGAACCGCCGGCCTTCCCCCACGCTACCGAGGGCGCTGACTACCGAGCCATCGTCCTGGTCACGATCGGGGACGATGGACGCGCGAGCCACCTATGTTTCCGCCGTGTGGAAGGGCCGCTGGCCCTCGAGCAGAAGGCCTTGGCGGATCGCGGCGAGTGGCGGTTTCCCGTCGATCAGGCTGGGCAGAAGCGCGAGCGCACCGTGACCTTCCGGCTGCGACCGCCGCCCGCCGAGTGATTCCGCCGATCGGGATGCGCTTCCGTTCCAGCGGGGACGCAGCGCGAGAAGTGGCTTCATTTCCTGTGGAGTAACCTCGGTGATCCCGAGCGGACACATTGGAAAGTGTATTAACTATCTCGAAAGGCGGTGCCTTCCGCACCGGGATAGCCATGGTCCTTCCTGCCGTTCTCATCCGCCCCGAAGCCTTCCCGGCTGCGTCCGAGGAGCCCACCGTTCGCTACGCCTTGGACGCTCGACTCATCCGAGCGGCTCGAGCAGCCCGGGAGGCTCGACGCCACGTCTGCGTGAATCGTGGCTCCGTCCTGGCGCTGAGCGAGACGCTCCGCGTCCACCTGGGAGAGGAGGCTCACCGCCTGACTCTGAACGAGCTCGACCGCCTGGAGCTCACGCTCGATCGCGTGCCTCGCGCACTCTGGGCCACGCTGGTCGTGTCGCTCTCGCAGCACATCGCCGTGCACTCGGCGCGTGGCGCGTTCTTGCGTGCTGCGAGCGAGCTGGCTCAGACCGCTTCGGTCGCGCGGACTGCCTGAGCCGGGACCGGTAGATCGCGAGCCTTCAGGCGTCGTTCGATCGCAGCAGCGAAGAACGGCACCAGGCTCGCCACGGCCGCGGCGCCCCAGGCGACGCGTTCGATGTTCTGCAAGGGGCCCGTCGGCGGTGCGACCAGCACCAGCGACGCCAACACCGCGCCGGTGGCCGAGGCTGCGTGTTGCACGGCTGATTGTGCCGACATGAACGCCGCGCGGTGCTCCAGGCGCGGGACCCGGGTCGACAGGGCCTGCAACGGCACCATGCGGACGCTGCCCGACACCATGAACAGCGTGAACACGACCAGCACCGGGATCCACGGCTTCACGTAGAGGAAGCCGAGTACGAGCGCGGCCAGGTGGATCAAGGTCCCCACGATAACCAGCGGCGTCGAGCCGAAGCGATCGACGGCGACGCCGATCAGGCGCATGACCAGGAAGCTGGCGATGCCGCCGACCAGGTAGAACGTGCCGAGCTGCTCGCGCGGGTAGCCGAGGTTGTACTGCACGTAGGCCGAGATGTTGGGGACGATCGAGAACACGCCCAGCATCACCAAGGCCGTGTTGGTGAGCGAGAGGAGACTGAGGGAGTCGAACAGCGGCGTCGATTCATTCCGTTTCGCGCGGGCGCGGCCCAGGTGCGAGCGAAGTGGGGGCATGAGAAAGACGGCCACGGCCGTCACCAGCACGCCCAAGCCGGCCACGGCGAAGAAAGGCGCGCGCCAGCCCAGCGTCCTACCGAGTTCGAGGCCAGCTGGGACGCCCAGGACGGAGGCCAGTGAGAAGGCAGCCATCACCCAGCCGAGCGCCTTGCCCCGGCGCTCCGGCGGCACCGTGTCGGCGACGATGGCAAGCGAGAGCGAAGTGGCAGGCCCGCCGAACGCGCCAGCCAGAATGCGTGCGCCCAGCAACGTACCCAAACCGGTGGCGAAGCCACCGAGGGCCGTGCCCACGACCAGGCCGACCATCGCACAGCCCAAGGCCACCCGGCGGTCGAAGCGATCGAGGAACAGCGAACCGAGCACACCGGCCAACGCTGCGGCCGCCGTGTAGCTCCCGCCGATCAGGCCGATGTGCGAGGTGGGGATGCCCAGGGCTCGGGCGAAGTCCGGGCCGAGCGGCATCACCATCATGAAGTCGAGGACGTTCACGAACTGCACCGCGCCAACCAGCAGGATGACGAGGCGTTCGGAGATGGGCGGTGTGGTGGGAGCAGGCGCCGGGGCGTTCACGGCGGCAAGCGTGGACTCGGCGGAGGGGTACTGCCAGTCCGAACTGCCTACTGGACCCTGCTCACTGCGAAATCGGCTCCCACTCGAGCAGCAGATCCACGTCGCAACGGCGACCTTGGGTGATCGGGCGGACCGTGCCTCGAACGCCGAAAGACTCCATCGCGCCTTCCATCACGCCCACCTGGTAGGTGTCCGTGAAGTTCCAGATCGAGCGCAGCTCCACCTTGGCCGAGCGCTCCGTCAGATCGATCAGGCTCGCCGAACCGGGTGTGATCGAGACCTCCCAGGCCTTGCGGCAGAGGTTCAGGGTTCGCTCCCAGCTGCGCCCCGCCACGCTGAACAGCACCTTGCCGATCGTGGTGTTCGAGAGCGTGGGGTAGACGTGCCTGCCGATGCGGATGAGGCCCTCGCGAGGGGAGATGTCCGGGTAGATGATGCAGACGGAATCCAGCGTCATGCGCATGCAATCGCGCAGCGGGTAGTCCTTGAAGGTGAAGAAGCGCTTGTCGGTCGGCCTCGGCGCGCCGCAGCGCTCGACGATGCTGAGGAACGAGTCCATGTACATGCCCTTCACGGTGGCCGTACGAGGAGTCTCCTCGATCCAGGATTCGAGATCGGCCAGGTCGGCCGCGAAGGATCCCGAGCGCCGGGATCCATGGGTGGTGGGACGGTTCGAAGTAGGGAGGAACTCGGCCATGGACGGTACATCGCATCCGATGCCGCCCAACCGGTCAAGGAGCAGACGCGCTGGACCCTTCGATGCGTGGTTGACACAACCACCTCGCCTCCAGCCACGACAGTGCCGCTGCAATGGGCGCTGTCGTGGGGCTCGTCATGGACGCTTTCGCGGACGCCCTGCGCTGGCGTCGGCCGGTCAGTTCGCCGGTTCGGCCTGGCTGCTCGTCGCGAGAGCCGACTCCGGGGGCGGAGGTGGCGGAGCGGTGCACTCTTCGGTGCCGAAGGCCCAGCCCGCCGTGCAACTACCGGGACGGGTCGAGCTATTTCCGGGTTGGCAGGACGCCTTACCGCTGGCGGGCTGATCGCACCAACCACAGCCCGGTAGAGAGGCGCAGGCCATGCAGTTGTTCTCCATGGGGTCGCGGTTCTTGCAGTACTCCTCGCTGTTCGGCTGACCGGGCTCCGGGTGCTGGACCCCACCGTTGCAACCGACGGCGGCGAGCGCCGCGACGCAGAAGCAAAATGTTAGCAGTGTGTGATGTGGCTTCATGTCGAGGTCTCGCTCAGGTGATGGCGCCAGGGAGCTTCGGCACGCAGTCCTGCGGGATCTTCCCGGACATCTTGCGCACCAGGACGATCGAGGCGGCCCGCGCGATCAGGAAGCCCGGCCAGATGCTCGAGATCGCCCCCGTCTGCAGGGTGAAGTCGATGCTGACGTCGATGTACGGCTGCTGACTGACGCCGCCCGTGACGGTACGCGAGCTGATGTGCAGGTTCTTGGGTTCGTCGCCGTTCATCGTGAACGTGCCCAAGTAGGCGTGCGACGGGCAGGCGAACGGCGTCGGCTGGTAGCCGGAGTAGGCGTTGATGGTCGAGCCGATGGTCAGGCCGAGGTAGAGCACCTTGGGCTGGCCCGTGGCCGTGCCGGCCTCCAGGATGTAGCAGCTGGGCAGCGGATCCTTCTTCTTGCGGTAGCCGAGCAGCACGCTGACGGCGCCGAAGCGGACGCCTTGTCGGGTCGGCGTGATGCAGTCGACGCGCTCCAGGGAGTAGCCGAGGTTCTTGGCGTACTTCTGGTTGGCCTCGAACACGGTGTCGATCAGGTGATCCGCCGGCTCGATGGTGCCGATGGCCGTGTTGATGCGGCCCGGCGTGGTAGGCGGCAGACTGACGCGCGCCATGGCGAGCTCGCCGACGAAGGGCTCGAAGCCGTTCGGCGTCTCACGCTTGTGAGTGGCTTGCGCCCAGTAGTAGCGGGTCTTGTCGACGCTCGCCCGAGGGACCGTGTACTTGGCGCCCTCCGGGAGCTGACCTCGCACGGCATCGAGCTTGGCCTTGTAGGGCGTCAGATCGATGTTCGAGAATTCACTCGGCACGTTCTGCTGCCCGTCGCTCGCCTGACCTTGCTGAATGCAGAGGGCCAGCGCCACCAGATCGGCGGGACCCACCTGGGCGTCGGGGAACGAGGTTTTGATGGCTTGGTAGAGCTGGGAGCGCGTCTGTTTGTCGAACGTAATCAAGGGGCTCACTCACTGGCCGGGGGGCCGCTCGAGGTCGTGAGCAAGCAGGCTACCAACCGTCCCAAGTGTTCCACCAGAGGCCAACGAGGTGAGGAAATTGCAGGGGGTTCGGCAGCCGGGGGCAGCTGGGTGACTCGACCAGTGGCGGAAAATTCTCCGAAGACTCCAAGGTTGGAATCGCTTTCATTCGCGGGTCGAAGCTTGTCGGTCCTGAGGTAACCTGACGGTACGGATGGGAACGACGGCCTCCCCACGCATCGCAGTCCTGCTCGACCAGGTCGAGACGGATTATCACCTCGAGATCCTCGCGGGGATCCGCAAGATCTGCGCTCGGTCGGGTGCCCGGCTCGTCATCGTCGCCGGAGGGGTGCTGGGTCAGAGCTTCGAGGCGCGCAACTTCATCTACGACATCCTGCCCGAGGCCCAGTTCGACGGCATCATCGTGTTGGCCGGCTGTCTCTCGAACCACTCCGGCACCGATCCGTTGCCGGCCTTCCTCGCGCCGCTCCGGGGCAAGCCCGTGATCACCTTGGGCGTGGCGGTGCCGGACTATCCCACGGTCCACGTCGACAACGGCTTCGGTGTTCGCAAGCTGATCGGTCACCTGATCGAGGTGCACCGCTCGTCGCGGATCGCGCTCCTGCGTGGACCGCACACCAGCTTGGAGTCGGAGGCACGCTTCGCCGGTTACCGCGCCGCGCTGGAGTCGCATGGCTTGGCGCTGGATCATCGTCTGATCGTCGAAACCGGCCTGGGCCGTGAGGACGGCGCGCGGGGCGTGGGCACGCTGCTGGACGAGCGCGGTTTCCGTCCCGGAACGATCGACGCCATCGCCTGTTTCAACGACGAGGTGGCGCTGGGTGCGATCGAGGAGCTCCACCGACGCAACATCGGCGTGCCCCAGCCCATCGCAGTGGTCGGCTTCGACGACGAGCCGGTCGCGCGCGTATCCAACCCTCCGCTCACCACCGTCAAGCAAGGCGCGCGTGAACAGGGCGAAGCGGCGGCG
>DATIDO010000764.1:0-6142 GCA_035456245.1 Polyangiaceae bacterium | reverse complement strand
CTGGGGACATCGCGGCGGTGATGCCCGTTGGCTTTTCGGCCAACTACAAGCCGAAGGAGCGGTTCCTCTCGGCCTCGGAAGCGCAGGCGCTCCTGGGGGAGCTGACACCCGATCGGGCTGCGCGGGTGGCGTTCATCTTGGCGACGAGCGCGCGTCAGGGGGAGTCCGACCGGGCGCGGCTCTCCGATGTCGACTTGGAGCGCGGGCAGGTACGGGTGCGTGGCACCAAGACCGAAGGCGCCGGCCGTCTCGTGCCCATTGTCGGCGTCGCACGTCCCCTCATCCAGCACGCCCTCCGCTACGCGGAAGGGGAGGGGGGCCTCCTGTTCCGTCCCTGGAACAATATCCGCCGCGACCTGCACGAGGCGTGCGAGCGGGCCGGCCTCGACCCCGTCTCGCCGAACGACCTACGCCGAACGACTGCCTCGTGGATGGTCCAGGAAGGCGTCCCTCTGCATCTCGTCGCAAAGGTCTTGGGGCACGCCGACACCCGCATGGTGGAGCGTGTCTACGGTCAGCTGCCCCCGGCCGCGTTGCACGCTGCACTGGCCCAGTACCTCGACGGGCCCTTCACCACATATTCACCAAACCTTGGTGAAATCGGCGGAGCCGACGGACGGGGCGGACGATCCCTCGCCACCCCCCAGACGCACAAAACCCCTGAAAACGTCTGTCTTCAGGGGTCATCGGTTGTGCCCAGACCCGGAATCGAACCAGGGACACGAGGATTTTCAATCCTCTGCTCTACCAGCTGAGCTATCTGGGCTTTCCACCCCAGGACCCAGGGGGTCCGTGAAGGGGGCAGGCTCTTAGCCCAAGGCTGCGGCACCGTGCAAGGGCCAAGAACGGATTTTCAGCATCCGGTCCTCGCTCGGCCTTTTCTGCGCGTTTGGGCCTGAGGCGGGCTTGGGGTGCTGCGCATCCAGGGGCAGAGGGCGGGGCTGAGGTTCTGCGCATCCGGGGACTGCTCCCGCGCCGGCGCGGGAAGGGGACCCAGCAGGCGTCGGGAGGCGCCGACTCGGCTGGAAACATGAGTCGTTGTAAAGTCGCTTCACGATGACCACCGGCCTCTCGGCGGCGAGCAAGAATCCTTACCTGGTCGAGTCTTACCTTCAGCAGCTGCTGCAAAAGTCGATCGCCGCGGGCGCCCGCGACATTCACCTGAAGGTGGGGCAACCGCCCGGCGCGCGGGTGCGGGGGGATCTCGTCTTCTTCCGGCTCGATCCGCTGACCAGCGCCAACACGGAGGCCGTGGCCCGCCACCTGATCAAGGACGGCGTCACGCTGGGCAACCTGGACACCCTGCGCGAGTACGACTCGTCCTACGAGGTCGAGGGGCTCGGCCGTTTCCGCGTGAACGTCTACCGCCAGCGCTCGAGCTTGGCCGTCGTCTTGCGCGTGATCCCCGAGGTCGTGCCCAGCCTGGAGATGCTGGGCGCGCCGCCCGTCTGTCAGTACTTGGCCGAGCGCGAGCGCGGGCTGGTGCTGTGCGTGGGCGCGGCCGGCAACGGCAAGAGCTCGACGCTCGCCGCCATGGTCGACCACATGAACAAGAATCTGCCGCGGCACATCGTGACCATCGAAGATCCGATCGAGTTCGTGCACCGCGATCAGAAGTCGAGCGTCAGCCAGCGCGAGGTGGGCCTCGACACCAAGAGCTTCGCGTCAGCTTTGCGCGCCGCGCTGCGCCAAGATCCCGACGTCATCCACGTCGGCGAGATCCGCGATCAAGAGACGATGAAGATCGCGCTCGAGGCCGCCGAGACGGGCCACTTGGTGCTCTCCACGCTGCACACGCCCGACGTGGCGCGCACCATGAACCGCATCCTCTCTCTGATGGAAGGCGCGGGTGTCGACGTGCGTGAGCGCGTGGGTGACGCGCTGCAGGGCATCATCGCCCAGCGCCTCTTGCCGCGTGCGGACGGGCAGGGGATGGCCCTGGCCGCCGAGGTGCTGATCGGCACCGGAAGTGTGAAAGAAAGTATACGGCGCCCCCAGGGCAACCCGTCGCTCAAGGAGCTGATGACGTCCGGCGCCGATATGTACGGCATGCAGACCTTCGACATGGCCATTCGCGGTCTGGCGCAACGGGGACTGGTCACGCCCGAGGTGGCCAAGGCCGCCCTTTCCGGCTAGACCCGGCGCCGTGAACCTCCCAGTCACTCAGTCGACGCCCGCAGCCGTCCCCCCCTCGACCGAGACGGACGGCGAAGTCCGCCACGATTGGACCCTCGCGCAAGCTCGCGCGCTCCACGATCTGCCGCTCTTCGAGCTCATCGATCGTTCGCGCAACGTGCACCTGCGCCTGCACCCCAAGGACGAAGTCCAGCTCTGCACGCTGCTCAGCGTGAAGACCGGTGGTTGCCCCGAAGACTGCGCTTACTGTCCGCAGTCGTCGCACCACCAGGCCGTCGAGGGTGAGGCCATGCTGAAGGTGAACGAAGTCCTCGAGGCCGCGCAGCGCGCCAAGGACGCCGGCGCCACTCGCTTCTGCATGGGCGCCGCTTGGCGTCAGGTGAAGGACGGCTCGGCCTTCGATCGCGTCATCGACATGGTGAAGGGCGTGAAGGGCATGGGCATGGAGGCCTGCGTGACCCTGGGCATGCTCAGCGAGGAGCAGGCGCAGCGGCTGAAGGAAGCCGGTCTCGACGCCTACAACCACAACCTCGACACCTCGCGCGACAACTACAAGTCGATCATCACGACCCGTCAGTTCGACGACCGTCTGCGCACGCTGCACAACGTCCGCAACGCCGGCATCACCGTCTGCTCGGGCGGCATCATCGGCATGGGCGAGAGCATCGACGACCGATGCAACATGCTGATCGAGCTCGCGCAGCTGGATCCCCAGCCCGAGAGCGTGCCCATCAACGCGCTGGTCCGCGTGAAGGGCACCCCGCTCGAGGCGCTGCCGCCCATCGAGCCCACCGAGCTCGTGCGCATGATCGCTCTGGCCCGCCTGATGATGCCGCGTTCGCGCGTGCGCCTGTCGGCCGGTCGCCAGGAGCTGAACAAGGAAGCTCAGCTGCTCTGCCTGTACGCGGGCGCGAACAGCATCTTCTACGGCGACAAGCTGCTCACCACGCCGAACCCCGACGAGAACGAAGACGTCGATCTCATCGAGGCAGCCGGCCTGCGTCCGCAGGCACCCGCTCCTTCGGCCTGATCGGGGCAAGCGCAGCCGGGGTCTCCGGCGCACAAAGAACACGGCCGACGGCTCAGTCGGCCGACGGCTCTCGTGTTCAGTCGGCCGGCGGCTCGATGTCGGACGGCCACTCGGAGGTCACGTCGTACCGCAGCGCACGCGGACTGGCCGGACTGGTGGCCAGCTCCGCGTTCGGATCCAGTATGTCGGACAGCTCCGGCAGATCGCTCGGCACGTTCCAGACCTGCCCATCGCTGCGGCGAATGCGCGCGCCCGGTGAATTGGCGCCCTGGAGGAAGGTGTCACGCAGGTCGGACAAGGACATGGGGCCGGCCACGATGCCGTCCTGTCGCAAGTAGTACCCGGGCTCCGTCATTGCTTCCGCCCGCAGTACGGCTCGGAGCGCACAAACATAAGACCCGGGGCCCCGGTTCTATCGAACCCAGATAGGCAGCGGTCGGCTACTCGGTTGATTTGGGAGGCGGCCCAACCGCACCGGACGTCGTCACGCCCGTCCCCGCGCCGGCGCGACTCCACCCGCGTCGGGCGCGACCACTCATCCGCGCGCTCCCTTGCCGCGCTCCCTCCTCCCGCGGAGCCTCCGCCGAATCGCCGTTTCTAAACTCGTCCCCAGGGGGACTATTCGTGGTGAAGCGGGGCGTGAGAGCGAGCCGAATTCTCGGGCGTCAGGTGGGACCTGCCGAACTCGATGGTCCCCCTGGGGACGAGTTGGCAGAGGGCAGTTTGGAAAAGCGGCACCGAGCGCGTGACGCGCACGTCACCACCCGTTCCCTGGGCCCCGGCCCGCTCTGCCCATTTCTCGGGCCCCGGCGCGAGTCGGGACCGCACGGCCACCGACCGAGCCACCACCAGCTCAGCTGAATCCACCCGCGCCGGCGCGACCGACTTCAGCCGAGCGCAAGCCATCGCTCCGCGGCGTCGTCACGCACGTCCCCGCGCCGGCGCGACCCAACGTCACCCGAGCGCCGCGGCTGCGTGTCGGCGTCGCGCACGTCCCCGCGCCGGCGCGACCCACTTCTCGAGCGGCGCGCGCGCCGCCGCTTCAGACCGCGCGGTGCTTCGACAGCGCCGCGCCTCAAACAGAGCCGCGCCTCGAATAGCGCCGCGCCGCGATGGCAGCCGGAATCAAAAGCAGGCTCGGCCAGAGCCAGTTGGTGGTGCTGGGCCGGGGCCCGCTCGCCCACGAGCAACCGCCGGATTCGTCGGCCATGCAGGCGATCGTCGAGCCGCCCAGCGGATCGCAGCTGCTGGTGAGCACGTTGTCGCGCCCCTGGGGGTAGGCGGCGCAGAGCCCCGCTTGGTCGTCCAAACCGAGGGTGCGCTGCTCGGTCGAGCCGGAGAAGTAGCCGGGCGCCATGGTCGCGTCCCACTCGTTCGAGTGATCCAGCCCCAAGAAGTGCCCGGCCTCGTGCGTGGCGACCGACAGCAGATCGTTGGTGATGTCCTGATCGCCGACGCTGAACTCCATGAGCGCGGAGTTGAACTCGACGTCGGCGTCGAGCATCTCGCCCGTTTCGGGATCGAAGGTGACGGTGGTGACCGCGAGCGCCGCCGCGTTGACGACCGTGCCGTCGCTGCCGGGCTGGGTGTGCGTCCACTCGTCGTCGCGGAACATCCACACGTTGGCGTTGGGGCCGCCGTTGTCGAAGACGTGCTCGTTGCAGGTGGAGCGGCCGTAGTAGGCCGTGTCGATCGAGACCGGGGCGCCGGCGCAGGTCACGCTGGTCCAAGCCAAGAAGGCCTCGCCCACCACCTGTTCGGTCGTCTCCGCGTCGATGCCCTGGGCGAGCGAACCGTCCTCTTGCACCGACCAGGAGACGCAGCTGGAAGGCCAGTAGAGAACCTTGCCGTTCGTGTCGCAGCCCTGACCATCGCGCGTGCAACAGTCGATGGGGTTCGTGGTGCAGTCCGCCGACTCGTCACAGGTGGTCGTGCGACAGTAGGCGTGCGCCCCCGACGCCACGAACGACAGCCCGAGCAGACTCGCTGCCGCGACCAGGTGTCGCCCGCTCACCGGCCGAGCTCCTGCCAGCGCTGCTCGATCAGCCCGCGCGCCTCGCGGGGGCCGAGCCCGTGCAGCCGTTCGAAGGCCAGGGGCTTGCCGCCGCCGCCGCCGCTCTTTCCGTTGCGGCTCTTTCCGCTGTGGAGGAGCGCGCCGCCCAGGGCCGGATCCACCGGCTCCAGCTTTTGCCGGCCAGCCTGCTCGCGCAGCCGAAACTCTCCCTGACCGAGCCCGACCACGCGTCGCGCCGCGGCGTCCTCGCCGCTCAAAAACAAGAGCAGCGGCGCGCCGCTCGGCAGCTGTGCTTCGCCGTGCACCTTCTGCGCGACGCGGCCGACTCGGCCGCCCCAGGTGATCACTTCGCTCTCGGCTTCGCTCGCGGAACCGCTCGGGCTGGCCCAGATCTCGCGATGCAGCAGGCGCGTGCGGGTGACGATGCGGCGGCGTCCGCCGTCGTCCGCCCACTCGGACTGCCGCGCCACGGTCTCGGCCAGACCGATCCAGGCGCTGCGCTCGACCAGCTCCTCGAGGTTCAGTCCGAGCAGGCTGCTGGCGTGGGCGCGCTCGGGTAGCAACAAGGCCGCCCCCAGCGCTGGGCCGAGCGCGAGAAAAGTCCGACGAAGCAAGGGCACACCCCGATCTAGCACGGCTTTTCGGCCGCCCTAGGGCCGCGCGCAGCGGCGCCGTCCAATGGGCCGGGCGGCCCTCGCGGTCCGGGGAGGCTAGGCTATAACGGCTCGCCGCCCCGACCCATGGACCTCGCCGCCTCTACGCCCACCCCATTCCGCGCGGATTCGCCGACGCTGGTTCACGAGATCAAAGACTACATCGCACGGCACCAGGAGGCCGTCGGTGAGCTACTCAACGCAGGTGGTGAAGACGCCGGTGTCCTCGCCAGCGATCGCTGGGCGCGCGTCTTCGACGGACTCTTGTGCGCCCTGTTCGCCGCCGTGCGCACGCAGCTCGGCGACGAC
>DATIDO010000763.1:0-2637 GCA_035456245.1 Polyangiaceae bacterium | reverse complement strand
GCGCCTCGACGGGCGGGAGCGACTCGGGGCTGCGGCCGCCCATCGTGCGCGGTGATGCGCTCGTCCTGGACTTCGGCGCGACCTACTTCTCGGTGCTCCCCGGAGAGGGCGGACGCGTGGACGCCTTCGGGGCGTCGAAAGCCACCAATCTGCTCACGGGCAGCGACAACCACCCGGACTTCTGGGGCTCGACGTTTTGGACCAGCCCGCAGAGCGAGATGGAGTGGCCACCGCCTGCCGCGCTGGACACCGAGCCGTACGAGGGGACCTTCGAGGGCAACCGGCTCACCCTGCTCAGTGGCGTGATCGACTACAACCCCGGCTTGCTCCGCGTGACCAAGATTTTCGAGGCCGATCCCACCGAGGCGGCCGTCCACGTCACCTACCGAATGAGCAACGAAGGCGAGGCCGAGGCCTCGCTGGCTGGCTGGGAAGTCACGCGCGTGGCTGGAGGAGGCCTCTCGTTCTTCCCCACCGGCGACGCTGCCTTCACCCCCGACGGCACGGATTTGCCGGTCGAGCAGGCCAGCGGGGTGACCTGGTACGATTCGACCGCCGACACCAACACGGGCGTGTCCAAGAAGCTGAACGCCGACGGAGCCGAGGGCTGGTTGGCGCACGTCGCCGGTGACTTCGTCTTCATCAAAGTGTTCGCCGATCTCCCGCTCGCCGAGCAGGCGAACGGTGAAGGCGAGGTGGAGATCTACGCCGCGCCGGCAGGTGACGGCGGCTACGTCGAGCTGGAGAATCAGGGCGGCTACGGGCCCATCGCGCCGGGCTCGTCGAAGAATTACGAAGTGACGTGGCTGGTGCGTGAACTACCCGGCAACGTGACGGTCGAAGTGGGCTCGGCGTCGTTGCTCGAGTTCGTGCGAGCCCAGCTTTAGTAACGCGCTGCTCCCCTACCCGGCCTTGGCGTCGGGCACGGTCAGCTCGCTCTCCAGGAAGTTGCCGCGCAGCCGGCGCACCATCCAGCGGTTCACCTCCTGGGCGCTGGTCACCGGCAGTCGCGTGAACGGCAGCTCGTGGGTATAGCCGTCCGGGCCGAACGAAGGCGTGACGGTCGTGATCGGGAATCCCCGGTCACGCTGGATCTTCCAAACACCCCACCACCAGCTCTCGTGACGCGAGAGTTCGTTGCGGTACTCCGGAGCCTTGGGATCGGGGACCTGGGGCCCCTGCGCGTAGCCCACGCGAGCTCGCACGTGCCGTGCGCGAGCCATGGCCGACGCCAGCGGCGACGAATCGTCGGGCAGCCGCTCACACACCACACACCACTGGGCGAAGTCACAAGTGAGTTCGAGGCCCGGCAGGTGACGCAGCAGCGCCAGGGTGTTCCAAGGCGTCGAGGTGGGGCGCCCCCGCCGCGTCTCGAACGAAACCGGGAACGGACAGCGCTGACTCATCTCCAGCGCCAGGCCGAAGAACTCGACCGCTCGATCGAGCGGCCAGCTGTCGGAGCCGGCGTGGCACGTAGCGAGGACCACACCGGCCTCGGCTGCGCGATCCAGTGAACGGTCCAGGTGGTCGAGGTGCTCGGCGAAGGAGACGCTCGAGTGCGGCGCCAAGTCGCCACCGGTAGCTACCTCTGCGATCCAGGGGGCTCCCCAGTCGGCGAGCCGCCGCCGAACCTCGGCCGTCCAGGAGGCTTCACTCGGGATGGGGGCTTCCAGTCCATCGTAGAGGCCGCTCGAAATCTCGGCCAAAGCCGAGCTCGTCCCACCCAGCGCCCACGAACTCGCGAATACCTGCAGCTTCATCGATCCTCCCGGCCAGATCGGCAACTCTCTTTACATACCTGGGCGATCCAGTGGCCGACAAAGCGCTTTCATCAACGCGAATTTCTTAATGTTCCGCGACGTGCACCCGACACATACCCGCCTCAAGCTGGGCCGATGAGTTGGTTTGCCGTCGCCTCTTGGACCGCCTGGGCCCTCTGCTCGCTCGCCGCCGGTCTGCTCCGTGGCCGTTTGTACGGGACCTTTTTGGCGGTGGTGCTCGGTCTCTACACGCTGATTGGCGTCGCGGTCCTGCCTCACGTCCACGCGCCGCTGCCACTGCTCTGGTTTCTGCACGGCTGCGCCTACCTGCAGTGGCTCTCGCTGATCGCGCCATCCATGCGGCCTGCATGGTTCCGTTGGGGCGTGAGCCTGCCGGGCCTCTACACCAGCGCCGGCGTGCTGCTCGCCTTTCCTTGGGCGATTTCGATCGCCCTGGGCCTGCCTTCGTGGGGCGTGGAGCTCCCCTTCGTCCTGGCCGCCGTGGGCCTGGTTCAATCGCTCAGCGCTCGCGTCGAGGTCAATCGCATCCTGGTGGGCGGCGGGCCCGCGATCGAAGGCATCCAGCGCGTCGCTCCTCTGGACTCGTCGAGCCTCGCGCCTTCGACCGGAAGCGCCGTCGGCGCCTCCGGCGGCGCGCGCCGCGAACTGAAGTTGGTCCAGCTCACCGATACGCACCTGGGGCCCTTCATGCCGGTCGAGCGCCTGGCCGGAGTGTGTCGGCGCGCCGTCGAGGCCGATCCCGATCTCGTGCTGCTCACGGGCGATTTCCTGACGATGGAGTCGCAGAGCGACGCCCGCTATCTGACCGCAGCGCTCGCTCCGCTGCGAGCCCTGGAAGGGCGCGTGTTCGCCTGCT
>DATIDO010000762.1:0-2757 GCA_035456245.1 Polyangiaceae bacterium | reverse complement strand
GGCGTGCCAATCACTACGATCTCTCGCTCTGGCTCACCGAAGGCATGAACGGGGGAGCAGGCGGTGACTGGGGACAGCGCGTCGGACGCGGCTACTTCGTCGGAGCCGCGTCGCAGCCTACGCTGCACATCCTCTCGCACGAGATGGGACACGGCTTCGGTTTTCCCGACTATTACGAGTGGGCGACCTGGATGCCTGGCACTCCGGCACCACCGAGCATCATGGTCGCTGGCGCGGCGTTCGAAGTGACGGACTGGGACACTTGGATGATGCGCCGACTGTGGAGTGAATTGCGAGTCAGCCGCAATTGGTGAATTGGTAGCGGGCCTATCCAAACTCGATGGAATATTTGTGTTCCATCGTTGCTCAGCAGCGCGCTGATTGAGATATTCGGCCCATGAAGAGCGGGCCCCGCTTCGCCAGCTGGTGGTTCGTCGCCCTCGCGATTGCCGTGGGCGCGCTGGCCGGCGTGGGCGGTTACACCTTCCGCTACGCCGAAGGCCTCTCCTATCTGAAGACCGATCCGCGCGCCTGTCGGAACTGCCACATCATGCAGTCGGAGTACGACGCGTGGCAGAAGTCGAGCCACCACACGGTCGCTGTCTGCGTCGACTGCCATCTCCCTCACTCGTTCTTCGCCAAGTATTGGACGAAGGCCGAGAACGGCTGGCGTCACGGCAAGTTGTTCACGACGGGTGGGTTCGAGGAACCCATCACGATCAAGTCCCACGGCCTGGAAGTGCTGCAGGAGAACTGTCTGCGCTGTCATGGGCCCTTGGTCGAAGAAGCCTTCGGCTCACTCGAAGCTCCACGGGTCACGTCGGGCCACGCGGCCAAGTCGGACCTGACCTGTATCCATTGTCATTTCACTGTCGGGCACGGTGAGCGCGGGGGCCTGGGTGGTCCTGCGAGCGAGCTCGAACGATCCAGCGACGAACGGAAGGAAGCGAAAACCCCATGACCGACGCGCCTCAGCCGAGCCCCTCCCCCAACTCCGACGGACCTGCACAAGGCCCGTGGTTCTCGCGCCCCTGGATCCTCGGTGGTCTGTTGGTCGCCGTGTCGGTCGCGACGGCTGGCGTGACCGCCTTGCTCGTCAACGTATCGGAACGCAAAGCCGAGCAATCGGTCCCCTACGTGCGCGTCGTCGAGGTCGGCGAGGACGACACCGATCCTGCCAAATGGGGGCGCAACTGGCCGCTGCAATACGACGGCTACAAGCGCACCGCCCTGCGTACTTCCACCAAGTACGGCGGCCACCTGGGCAGCGAGGCGATGCCCGAGGAGCGCATCGAGCGCGATCCTTGGCTCAAGCGCATGTTCCTCGGCTACGCGTTCGCCATCGACTTCCGTGATCGCCGCGGACACGCCTACATGCTCCAGGACCAGGAGCAGACCAAGCGTCTGTCGAAGCCCCAGACGGGCTCCTGTCTCCATTGCCACGCCTCGATCCTGCCGCTCTACCGCGAGCTCGGCGGTGGCGATGCCATGAAGGGCTTCGAGCAGTCCTACACCTTCAGCTACGCCGATCTGAACAAGAAGCTGCACGACTCCGGCCACGGTCACCCGGTCAGCTGCGTCGACTGCCACAATCCGCAAACGATGGAGCTGCGCGTCACGCGCCCCGGCTTCATCAACGGTATCCGCGCGCTGGCCGAAGGTGACGCCGAGGTTCCGGCGCTCGAATCGATCCGCATCTGGCGAGCCGGTTCGCGCAAGACGCCCTACGATCCCAACAAGGACGCCTCCCGTGGTGAGATGCGTTCGTTCGTGTGTGGTCAGTGCCACGTCGAGTACTACTGCTCGAGCAAGATGCCGCTCACCTTCCCGTGGGGGGACGGCCTGAAGATCGACCAGATCGAGAGCTTCTGGAACGAGACCAAGTTCGCGGACGGACACCGCTTCTACGACTACGAGCACAAGGAAACGGGCGCCGAGATCCTGAAGGCTCAGCACCCCGAATTCGAGACATGGAACCAGGGCATCCACGCGCGGGCCGGCGTCTCGTGCGCCGACTGCCACATGCCGTACCAGCGCGAGGGCGCCACGAAGGTCAGCGACCACTGGGTGCGCAGCCCGCTCTTGAACGTGAACCGCGCGTGCCAGACCTGCCACCGCGCCAACGAGGCCGAGATCCTCGCTCGTGTGGATGTGATCCAGGAGCGCAATCACCAGCTGCTCGAGCGCTCGGGTGGTGCCATCGTCGAGCTGATCGAAGACATCGTCCGCGCCAAGCAAGCGGGCGCGACCCCGGAGCAGCTGGCGCCGGCGCTCGAACTGCAGCGCAAGGCGCAGTTCCGCATCGACATGGTCGCCTCCGAGAACAGCATGGGCTTCCACGCTCCGCAGGAGTCGGCCAAGGTCCTGGGTGAAGCGCTCGACTTCGCCCGCCAAGGCCAGCTGGCGGCCCGCCAGGTGACCTCGGGAGCACCTGTCCCCACGCCAGCGGCACCGGCAGCTCCGACGGGCACTGCAGCTCCGACGACGGCGGCCCCGGCCAAGCCGGCACCGGGGGCCCCGACCAAGCCTGCAGCTGTAGCCCCCACGCCGGCTGCACCGGCTGCGCCCGCCAAGCCCTGAGCCTCGCGGCGTCCGACTCGGGTTCGAGACGCGCTCTGGAGCCGGGTTCACACCCGGCTCCAGTTCACTGCCGCTCTTTCACCGGTCCTGCCGCTCGCTCACTTCGGGCCGTCACTCGTCGGCGGCTCGATGTCGGGCGGCTCGATGACAGGCTGGTCGATGACGGGCGGCTCGATG
>DATIDO010000761.1:0-10083 GCA_035456245.1 Polyangiaceae bacterium | reverse complement strand
AGGACGCGCACCGGACAAGGCCAGCTACGAGACGCTCGGAGCCGGTGGCTCGCGCTCGCTCGTGACTCGACTGGCCGAGGCCTGCCCGCCCGATACCTTCGCACAGCCGGGCACCTACGCCGTTTCGGCTCGACTCGAGGCGCGTTCCTCGGGTGACGAGTTCGGGCTCAGCGCGTTCGTCGGCGACATCGCAACCACCCGACCGGCCCGCTTCGTCGTCCGTGGCAAGACCGGCTCACGCTCGTCCACTTTCCGGCCCGCCGGCCCCCAGCGCTGACTGCGAAAACCCCGCCGAGCTGGCTTGCCGCATCCGAGTGAGGCGTGCCAGCCTTTCGGATGATGTGGCGGAGTTCACAGCCTGCGAGAGCGCGACCGGGATGGACTTCGACCTGTGCAGTTGCGCGCTCTAGAGCGCGCTCAACAGCGTTCGCGGTGAGTCGGTGATCAGTGCGTCGACGCCCCAGTCCGCGAAGCGCTGGGCCTCGGCCACGTCGTTGACCGTCCACACGTTCACCAGCGCCCCCTGCTCGTGAAAGCGCCGCACGCCCTCGGCGCTGACCAACGTGCGTTGTGGGTGTACCGCCGACGCACCCAAGCGACGCCACGGAACCAGCCTTTTCACCACGGTCTGCTCGTCGTGGTAGAGCAACGCCACGGGAAGCCGAGGCAACGCGCGCGCCAGCGCACGCACCTGGCCCCAATGGAAGCTGGACAACAACAGCCCCTCGCCGCCGTGGGCCTCGATCGCTTCGACGGCGCGGCGAGCCAACCAACCAGGGTGAGGCACATCGCCCTTCAGTTCGACGTTGATCAGGGCTCCCGTACGCTTCTGCCAGGCGAGCACCTGATCGAGAAACGGCAAGCGCTCGCCCGAGAGCAATCGGGTACATTCCAGCTGCGCCCGAGACAGCCGACGGATCTCGACGCGATGGGGCGCAGCCAGCACTTCGATGGCGTCATCGTGAGAGATCGCCAGCTCCCCGTCTGCCGTCATGCGCACGTCGAGCTCGATACCCTCGGCGCCCTGTCGGAGCGCCTCGTCGAACGCCGCAAAGGTGTTCTCCGGCGCGTGGGCACGAGCCCCGCGATGCCCGAGAACCAGTGGTCGAGCGCCCGGGCGACGGCGAAATGGAGCCCAATTCTCCTGATTCACGAAAGTTCCTCGGCGATGGTGCGCGCCACGTTGCGAGCTTCGTCCAGCCGCTCGCGTGGGAAGGCGATGCCACCCACCATCGGGTGACCGCCTCCACCGTAGCGCGCGCAAATGGCGCTGATGTCGTGCTCGCACGGCGCGCCCGACCAGGGGTTGTGCCCCACCGAGATCTTCACGCCCGACGACAAGAGCGCGATCAGCACGGAGTAAACGGACTTCGGGTAGGCGGCGTAGACCGCGAACTTGGTGGAGGAACGAACTCGCTTCTCCGTCAAATCCACCAGCACACTGCGCCCCAGCGTCTGGCCACGGCTCCGTACCCGCTCGTCGTAGGCGCGATGTTCCGGCTCGATCGAGGCGAATCGCTCGCGCACCAGGGGACTCTTGGCAACGGCCGCCAAACCCTCGGTGCTCAGTCGTGGAACCAGCTTGCCCAGCAGCGCGTCGTCACCGAACTGTTCGACCACCGCCACCAACCTCAGCACGGGCTCACTGGTGTCGACGGCCACCTCCGCCGAGGGGAAGCGCGCCGAATCGACGGTGTCGGCCCAGGCGATCAAATCGGCATAGGGGGAGAGGTCGAGCCCTGGATCCACGCTCAGAGACTCGGCCAACAGCCGCGTGCACGACGTCGCGGCCGGCGCGAAAACGAAGCGCCCGGGGTGCTCGCGCTTCTTCGCCTCGAACTCCTCGCGCTCCGCTTCGTCGGCGAAAGCCGTGCGATGGTGATCGAAGTAGAAGCCGACCTGGGGCAGCGGTGCGTAGCGAAAATCCAGGATGGCGTTCTGATCTCCATCGAGCAGGCGAGCGTCGGGCACCGGCTGTTTCGAGCCGTAGCCGCAGGCGCGCACGATCAGCTCGGCGCCTGGAAACTGCCGTTCGACGAACCGTCCATAGAGCACGGCGCTGGCCAGACCGTCGAAGCAGTGGCCGTGAGTGGCACAAACGCAACGCATCGAAACGCTCGCTCAGGCGCGCAACGGCGCGAGCGTGTGATCGATGTTCTCACGCTCGCAGGCTTCCTCGAGCCCGCGACGGAACTCGGCGACGTTGACGTTGGGAGGCAGCTCCAGATCGGCCTCCAGCTCGAAGAGAGGCGTGCCGGTCAGCGGGGCATGCACGACGCGCGAGCTGAGCGAGGCCACGTTGATCTGTCGGGCCACCAGCAGCTGGCTGATGCCCTCGACGATGCCCGGACGGTCGGTCGCACTGAGCGTCAGTCGGTAGGCACGGGCGCCGCTCGACAACGCCACGGACTGAGTGCGCTTGAAGGAGCAGGCCACGCCCAGCTCGGTCGAGATGACGCGCTCGTCCCGCTCCAGCTCTGCCAGTGCCTGCGTGGTCCCGGTGACGAGCATGAGCACGGCGAACTCGCCGCCCAGCTTGGCCATTCGGGTGTCCTCGATGTTGCCGGAGCGACGTGCCACGAAGGCCGCCAGCGAATTGACGAGGCCGGGCCGATCGGGTCCGATCGCGGTGAGCACCAGGCCTGGTCGTTCGGCGCCGAGGGAGCTTGCCATGGCGTCGATGCTACGCCGAAAGGCGCTCGATCCGGTAGTGCCGGCTCCTACCTCGGCCCGGACCGCTCCATGGCGCCCGTTCGAGGAAATCGGTCCACCACGTTCCTAGGCAGCGCGTGGCATGGCATAGTGGTGGAGGCGAAGGGACTTTCGTGACACTCAAGATCGACCGAGACCATTCGCGGTTCCGCGACATCGTGCGCGGTCGCATCCGACAGGGATTGCGCAAATACATTTCGCACGGCGAGCTGCTCGGGAAGAAGGGCAAGGAGCTCGTCTCCATCCCCATCCCGCACATCGACGTGCCGCGCTTCACGTTCGGCAGCAAGAACCAAGGCGGCGTGGGCCAGGGTGACGGCAAGCCCGGCGATCCGCTCGACTCGGGCGAAGGCGAAGAAGCCGGCGCCGGCGAAGCGGGTCAGGGCGAAGGGGATCACGTCCTCGAGGTGGACATCACGCTCGACGAGCTGGCCGACATCTTGGGCGACGAGCTGCAGCTGCCGTCCATCGAAGACAAGGGCAAGAGCCGCATCCAGAGCAAGAAGGACAAGTACACGGGCATCCGCCGCGTCGGGCCCGAGTCGCTCCGTCACTTCAAGCGCACCTACAAAGAGGCGCTGCGCCGCAGCATCGCCTCGGGCTCCTACAGCCCCGAGATGCCGCTGATCGTCCCGCAGTCGGAGGACAAGCGGTTCCGCTCGTTCCGCACCGACGAGCAGCCCGTGGCCAACGCGGTCATCGTCTACATGATGGACGTGTCGGGCTCGATGGGCGACGAACAGAAGGAGATCGTCCGCATCGAGAGCTTCTGGATCGATACCTGGCTACGCCGTCAGTACGATGGCATCGAGAGCCGCTACATCATCCACGACGCCTCGGCGCGCGAGGTGGATCGCGACACCTTCTTCAAGACGCGTGAGTCCGGCGGCACGATGATTTCCAGCGCCTACCAGCTGGCCGCGGACATCATCGAGAAGGACTACCCAGCCAGCGACTGGAACATCTATCCGTTCCATTTTTCCGACGGCGACAATTGGTCCACCGACGACACCAGCTTGTGCATGAAAATCCTGCGTGAGCGCTTGGTCCCCGTCTCGAACATGTTTGCCTACGGACAAGTTCACAGCCCCTATGGTTCGGGGCAGTTCATCAAGGATCTGCGCGAACAAATGGCCAGTGAGGAGAAGGTGGTGCTGAGCGACATTCCCGATCGGGACGCCATCGTCCGCAGTATCAAGGACTTCTTGGGGAAGGGACGCTGATGGCCGCCTTGGGCTTCTCCGCCGAGACCGAGCTCCCTGCCTACCTGAAGAAGGAGCAGGACAAGATCGAGAAGACGGCCCGCAGCGTCGGGCTCGACTTCTTCCCGACCGTCTTCGAGATCCTCTCCTACGATCGACTGAACGAGATCGCCGCCTACGGTGGCTTCCCCACGCGCTACCCGCACTGGCGCTTCGGTATGGAGTACGAGCGGCTCGCCAAGAGCTACGAGTACGGCCTGTCGAAGATCTACGAGATGGTGATCAACACCAATCCCGCCATCGCCTACCTGCTCGAGGGCAACAGCCTCACCGATCAGAAGCTGGTGATGTGCCACGTCTACGGCCACGTCGACTTCTTCAAGAACAACTTCACCTTCCGCTCGACCGATCTGGACACGCTGGGCCGCGTGGTGCCGACGGAGTTCTCCAGCCAGGGGTACGACCCCAACCGGCGCTGGATCGACAAGATGGCCAACCACGGCTCGGTGGTGCGGCGACTGATCGCTCGTCATGGCGTGGAGCCCGTCGAAGCCTTCGTCGACGCCTGCTTGAGCCTGGAGAACCTGATCGATCCGCACGCTCCGTTCATCGTGCGCAAGCGCGTCGAGGACGAGCCCGAGGAGGGACGCAGTGAGCCCGAGGTTCCGCGCTTGCGGGCCAAGGACTACATGGAGGATTTCATCAATCCCGACTCCTATCTGGAGGCCGAGCGCAAGAAGATGCAGACGGCGCGTGACGCCGACAAAGGCCGCTTCCCCAAGCAGGCCGAGCAGGACGTGTTGTTGTTCCTGATCGAGAACGCCCCGCTGGAGAAATGGGAGCGTGCCGTGCTCACCGTCATCCGCGAGGAGGCCTACTACTACCTGCCGCAGATGCAGACGAAGATCATGAACGAGGGGTGGGCCAGCTACAACCACTCGCTCCTGATGACGCAGCACGTCGCCGACTTCAGCGAGATCGTCGACTACGCAGACAACAACGCCGGTGTGATGGCCACCAACGGCAAGAGCCTGAACCCGTACAAGTTGGGGGTCGAGCTGTTCCGCCACATCGAGGAGCGCTGGAACAAGGGCCAGTTCGGCCGTGAATACGACCAGTGCGACGATCTGGACGAACGCCGCCATTGGGACCTGCGCTTGGGCCTGGGCAAGAAGAAGATCTTCGAGGTTCGACAGATCTACAACGACGTCACCTTCCTCGACGAGTTCCTGACTCCCGAGTTCGCGATGGAGAACAAGCTGTTCACCTTCGAATGGTCGGAGCGTCGCGGCGGCTACGAGGTCGCCACCCGCGAGTTCCAGAAGGTGAAGCAGAAGCTGCTCTCCCAGCTGACCAATGCCGGTAACCCCGTCATCCGCGTGCTGGACGCCAACTTCGAGAACAAGGGTGAGCTGCTCTTGAAGCACGACCACCAGGGCATCGATCTGCGGGTCGACTACGCCGAGCGCGTGCTGGAGTCGTTGGTTCGGGTCTGGAAACGCCCCGTGCTGGTCGCCACGCGCGTGGAGGAGCAGCCGCTGCTCCTTCGCTTCGATGGCAAGGAGCACTCGCGCGTCGAGGGCCAGGCTTGAGTCGCCCGCCAGCGCTCGGCCGGCTTGCCCCTCCCCACTCGATCACGGCCGCCCCAACAGCGGCCCTGCACGCCCGCTCCACGCGGGCCAGCACTGCCCAGCAGGCCCACTCCCAGGTTGCTGGCAACCGGGCCGTGGCCGGGCGGACGCTGGCAGCAACCTGGGCGCTGGCCCTGTTGCCGCTGGGCGCGGCGCTATCCGGCTGCGCGGCCACCCAGCAGCCGGCCACCCCTCCGCCAGCAGTCACCCCCGCGCAGTCCATCGCCTCCTCCTCCCCTGCCGCTCCACCCGGCGACCCAACCTCCCGCCCCTCCGAGTCAGCCACCCCATCAACCTCGGAGCAGGGGAATCAGCCGGGGGAACGCGCCGGCCAACAATCTGGGAGCGGGGGTGCAAATCAACCTGGGAGGGGGGAAGTGGGGCGGCCGCCGACGGCGGAAGAGGTGGCCGCCAATGCACGCGCGGCTGAGCTGAGTCGTGAAGTCGAGGCGACGGACGAGTCGTACTCTTATGGCGCCGGCGGCCCGACCATGCGCCGAGCAGCCCAGCAGCTCGGTCCCCTCGTCGAGCGCTACCCGCAGGCACGCGATGCGCGCCTGCTGCTCGGTCGTCTGCTCCTGGCCCTCGGCGAAGGTACCCGGGCCCTCGCCCTGCTCGAACCACTCGCACGCACCGAAACCCAAGAAGCCGAGACCCAGGCCGCCTACGGTATCGCCCTCCTCTCCACCGGACGCGTCGAAGAAAGCCTGAGCCCGCTGCGCCGCGCGCGGACCCTCGAACCACGACGCCTCGAGCGCGCGCTCGTCCTTGGTTCGGCCGAGCTGCTCGCTGGCCGAGTCGAGGACGCCGAGGCCAGCTTCCGGGCCGGCATCGCCATCTCGCCCGACAGCCCAGAGGCCCACGGCAACCTGGGAAGTGTGCTGCTCCTGCGTGGCCAGACGCGTGATGCGCGCGCTCATTTGGAACGCGCGGTCACTTTGGCGCCGCGACGCTCCACCTTCGTCTCCAACCTGGCGTACGCCGAGCTTTCGAGCGGCGAGTTGGAGGCGGCCACACGCCATGCCAGCGCCGCCACCAAGCTGGATCCCAAACTCGGCTCGGGCTGGCTGGTGCTCGGCTTGGTCTACGCCCGCCAAGAGCGCTTTCGCGAAGCACGCAAGGCCTTCCAGGAAGCGCGCAGGCTGGACCCCACCGATCCACGCGCAACCGAGAACCTCGCTGAGCTGGACGAGCTGGAAAAATCGCGCGCTCGAAAGTAGCCGGTTCCCCCGACCCCGCCCCCGTCGGCCCAACGGCCCTCTCCCAGGTTGGTGTCCCGCGACGCCCTCTCCCAGGTTGCTGTCCGAGGCCCCATCCGACACCCGGCGCCCCCTCTGGCGCCCCCTCTCCCAGGTTGCGAGCTACGGGCCCTCTCGTTGCCGAGGTCCCTCAGCAAGGGCCCCAATCAACCCCGGTAAGGCTCCCGGTGAGGCCCCCAATCAACCTCGGTAAGGCCCTGTTCCGGCACATTTTCGGGTGATTCGGGCGGGTTCGAGTGCCTAGGGATGCATTGGGCCCGGAACTCGTGATAAACAGCCGTCGTCCCGTGGTTGCCGGCGGTGGAGGCATGTTGCTTCCCAGGAGCCGCGGGGGAAACAGCGAGGGTGTGAAGTCCAGGGGCCTCGAGCCCTCGGGCAACGCCCCTCCCTCCCGGAAAATCGAATGACTTTCACCGAAGCCGCTGCGCTCGTACTGCGCATCGTGGGCAAGCCCCTACATTACAAGGAAATCACGGACGTCGCGATCGAGCGCAACCTGCTGAGTCACGTGGGCAAGAGCCCCGAGGTCACCATGGGTGCTCGCCTGAATGCCCTGATCAAGAAGATCGACAAGGACAACCCGCTCGTCCGCGTGAAGCCCGGCGTGTTCGCGCTTCGCGACTGGGACGAGAAGATGATCGAGGCCGGTCTCAACGACCGCACTCCCGCATTGGAGCGCGTCAGCGAAGAGGCACTGCGCGCGCTGGGCCACACGCCCGGTAACGAGGGCGCCGAACTGCTCGTGTCCACACACGCCGAGCTGGACGAGAACTCCCCTCCCCCCGACGACGAAGAAAAGCACCGCGCCGAGCTCTCACACGGCGCCACCGAGTTGTTCGCGTCCGAGGACGACGACGACAAGCCGATCTTCGGCAGCGATGAAGAGGAAACGACGGCCACTCGAGAGTCCGTCGAAGGTGGCGAAGGTGGCGAGCGCGCTGGCGGCAAGCGTCGTCGTCGCCGTCGTCGCGGTCGCGGTCGCGGCGAGGCCTCCGGTGACGAGGCTTCGGCCTCGGAAGAGCTGGATGACGATCTCCCGACCTACACGGTGTCCGATGCCGAAGGCGACGAACTCGAGGAGACCCGCGAAGCGCGGACCGATGCTCCCCGCGAAGGCCGCAGCCGCGACCGAAGCGAGCGCCAGCCGGTCGAGCGCAATGAGCGCAGCGAGCGCGGTGAACGCGAGCGCAACGACCGTGGTCGGGAGCGCGCCGAGGGACGTCGTGAGGACGGACGACGCGATGACGGCCGGCGTGATGACGGCCGACGCGACGAGCGCTCCGAAGGACGTCGTGACGATCGGGATCTGTCGCTGGACGGTGACGAGCCCGAGGCAGGTCTCGATCTGGCCGACGCGCTCGAGCGCGCACTCGGCAGCTACGATCGGAGCCGCGGCCCGGTGGCCGCACAGAACGTTGCCGACAGCTTGCGCCGCAAGTGGAAGGGCGATGGTTCCCTCAGCGCCGCCGCCCTGCTGGCGGTAGCCTACGCCGACAACCTCCGTGCCGAACGTCGCGGTCGCCTGCCCCGCTTCCGCATCCTGGGCAACAAGCTGGCGCCCCTCGCCTGGTCGCTCGAGAAGCGCAGCGACGAGCGGGTGAAGAACCTGCAGCGCGCCGCCGAGCAGCTGCGAGAGGGCACCCTACGCTCGTTGGCCGATCAGCTCGGACAGCTGCAGCAGCGTGCATTCGGCGAGTTGGTCCTCGTCCTGCTCGATCGCATGGGCTTCATCGCTCCGGAGATCGTGCGACGTCCCGGCGCCCATGGCTCCGAGCTGCACGTCTCGGGCTCGATCGCCCTGGGCGGCCTCGACTCGCTGGGTGGCGGTGCACAGCTCGTGAAGACTGCGGTCGTCATTCGTCGCGACGCGCGCGACATCGGTCGCGAGCGGGTCACCGAGCTGCGCGGCGCGCTCCACCACTACGGACCCGCCGCCCACGGCTGGCTCATCACGGCCGGCCAAGTGCTCAGCGGCGCTCGGGAGGAAGCAGCATCGACCGGCGCGACTCCCGTCTCCCTGACTGGCAAGAACGAGCTGGCAGAGCTTTGCCTCGCTCACGGGGTCGGCGTGCGTCCTGTCCGCATCGAGGTTCCGACCGTCGATCTGGAGCTCTTCGAGGGTCTGGCGGGACGCTGATGCCGCGTCGCTCCACGCGTTCGTCACGCCTGCTGGGGCTGGTCGCGCTGAGTGCACTGGCCTTGGGTTGTCGAAGCCAACCCAAGGCACGGTTCCCTACGGCCGAACGCGCGTTGGCTCGTTTGGCCGAGCAGAACGCTTGTAGTCACGCGGTCCAAGGTGAAGCGAGCTTGGCCTTCTCGGGCGACGGTCGTCGGCTGAACGGCACCGTGCTGTTCATGGCCAACCAGCCCGAGAGCCTGCGACTCGACGTCTTCAGCTCGCTGGGCGCGACCATCACCACGCTCACCTCGGACGGCTCCACCTTCGGCCTCTACAACCTGCCGGAGAAGTCATTCGTCTACGGTCCGGCGCGCACCTGCAACGTCCGCCGCTTCACACAGGTGCCGGTCCCCCCGCGCTCCTTGGTGGGCTTGTTCCGTGGACTGCCCCCGGTGCTGGAGAGCCAAAAGACCAGCATTCGCTACGACGCGCCATGGTTCTCACCGGGCAGCTACGTGCTGGGCCTCGATGCGAGCAACGCGCATCAGGAGATCCGCCTCGGCGTCCATCCCGACGACTACGAGCAGCCGGTCGAACGGCAGCGCCTCCGATTGCTCCGCGTGGTGACCAAGCGAGGTGACGAGGTTTTGTACGAGGTGGATCTGCGGGGTCATGCGGCTGCGCAGAACGCGCCGATTTCGCAGAGCGAGGAAGAGAAGGCGATGGGGGTTCCACCACCCGAGCCCAGCGGCCCACCGTGCCAGGCCGAACTCCCGCGCGAGACGCGCTTCTACGTCCCAGCGAGCGGCTACCAGCTCTCCTTTCAAACCAAGGAAGTCTGGCACAACCCCCCGCTCACCCCCGCCACCTTCCAGCAACCAGTCCCCGGCGGCGTCACCCTCCAAGAATCCAACTGCTCGGACTGAGCCCCTGTCCCAGGTTGTTTTCGGACCGCGCCCTGGGAGCCCCCTGAGCCCCCGTCCCAGGTTGATTTGATTTCTTTTCGCGCAACGGGCGCGGTGGGCGACCGAGTAGGAGGGCATGACCCAGCCCCGCGCGGTGTTGCCTGGACAGAACTACATGGTGACGCGTCGCTGCACGCAGCGGCAGTTCTTGATGCGGCCTGATGACGATACCAATCAGGCGTTCGAGTACTGCCT
>DATIDO010000760.1:0-11955 GCA_035456245.1 Polyangiaceae bacterium | reverse complement strand
AGAGGGCAAAGGTGAAAAGGGCGTGCCGCCGGACGCGCCCACGCCCACCCCAGACGTGAAGCCAGCCGCGCCTGCCGCTGCCACTCCGCCTGCCGCAGCGGCTGCTGCCGCCCAGCAACAGCAGCAAGCCGCACGAGCCGCGGCCGCTCCTCCCCCTCCCTCACAGACCGCTCAAAGCCCACGCACCGCTCAGGCCGAACGCGCCGCAGCGCTCGAGGCGCTCACCGGCGGCTCGGGCCGCTTCACCATGCCGCCTCCGCAGCAGGCGCAGGCCGCCCAGCAAGCCCGCAAGAAGCTGCCCGAGCAGCGAGCTGCGCGGCCCACCGACATGCTCGGCTACGGCTCGACGGGCCTGACCGCGCGCGGCGTGAACCTGAACCTGAGCCCCGAGATGGTGGTGTCGGTGGTCGGCGCCGACCGCTTGGCCATGGAACGACGACGCGTGGGTGAGCGACGCCTCAGCCAGCACCGTGGTTCCTGGAAGTCGCAGGGCCTCGAGAAGTGGCGCCCGGCCATCGAGAACTACGTGGCCACGGTGAAGCCTGGCAACCAGACGAACCTGAACACCGCCCACGCGCCCTTCGCCACCTACCTGACGGTCATCCACAACCGCATCCACCCGGTGTTCGCGGAGAACTTCCTCGACCACCTGGCGCGGCTACCGCCCAGCGATCCGCTCAACAATCCCGAGATGAGCACGCACCTCGAGGTGCAGCTGAGCGGCCAGGACGGACGCGTCATGCGTCTCGGCATCACCAAGTCGAGCGGCCTGACCGCCTTCGACATCGGCGCACTCGACTCGGTCGAACGTGCGGGGCCCTACGGCACACCGCCTGCTGCCATCTTGTCGAGCGACGGCAACGTCTACCTGCACTGGGAGTTCCACCGCCGCCCCGAGCTGGCTTGCTCGACCTATTTCGCGCGCCCATTCATCCTGAAGTTGAAGCCGGACTCTGCGCCGCCCCGAGTTGAGCCGCCCACCGCGCCCACCTACGATGCACCGCGCGGGGACCAGCGCACGGGAGCACTGGAACCGTCGACCCACACCCATGCAGGCCCGACCGACGGCACCCCCACAGCTACCCCTCCCGGCTGAAGAGTCCGAGCGCGTCGACCATCAGGAGCCCCCCTCACGAGACGGGTCGGGCGCGGGCCAGCGCTCGGCAGCGGACGAAGAGGATCGCATCCACTTCTTCTGGTCGGCGCTGTTCCTCACCAGCGCCGCGCTCGAGCTGGGGCTGACCGTCGGCCTGCGCGGCGCGCGCGTAGGGCTCGACCATTCACTCGATTGGGTGGGACGCACCAGCGCCGGCTTGGCGCAGTCGGTCGGCATCCTCACCTGCTTGCTGTCGGTGCACGCGCTGCTGCGCGGCGTGCGCAGCGGACCCCATCTCGCGCTCGCCGTCGGACGCGGCTTGGTGGGCACTTTGCCGATCCTGACGGTGATGATGGCGCACACCCAGCCGCTGCCTCCGCTCGTGCTGTTCGTGTGCGCGGCGGCGACCTCGGCGGTGTGGATGCTGACGGCGCTCGAGTGGCAGATTGGCTCGCGGCCGGAGGCTGGGTGGGTGTGGTTGTGGACCCTCGCCTGGATTGCCAAGGCGGTGAGCGCAACGGGCGGAGCGATTGCCTGGCCGCACGGTTGGCTCGTACTCGGCGACGGTTTGGCGAGCGCCAGCGCGCTGATCCTGGTCGCGGGCTTGTTCGTGGGTGTGACGCTGTCGAGCAAGCGACCCCCGTGGACGGCAGTGGGCTTGCTCACGGCCGCCTTCTTGCTGGCGCGCAGCGCGCCGGCAGCCGGGCTCCGTGACGCCTCGTTCCCGATGGTCCTTCTGGGGCGCAGCTTCGAAGCGCTCTCTCCGCGGAGCTCGCTCGAGAGCTTTGCCTTGGCGCTCTCGCTCTGCGTGGCCCTGTTCGGCCTGGGGCGTCGCTCCGCTCGAGGCGCGCCGCTGGCCATAGCGGCCGTGGCCCTGTACTTGCCACTCTCCCCGCTCAGCGCTGCTGCGTACTCGCTGTTGGCGTTGGAGGCCGCGCGCTGGAACGAGCAGCGGTCCCAGGCAGGGTAGGGCGCTGCTCAGTCCACCGAAGCCGAGACGCGCGTGCTGGGCTGAGCGGTCGGCGGGCTGGCCTCGCCCAACTCGCTCAACAAGTCGCGAACCTCGGGACGGCCGCGCAGATTCGCGACCAGGACGTTGGAGGCTTCCACGAACTGACGCTCGTAGGTGAGTCCCTCGCGAGTCTTGGCGGCGATCTTCTCGCGGCCGTTGTTCAGATCTTCTTCGACGGCCTCTGCGTAGCGGCTCAGCTGAGCACGCAGCTCGTCGATCTGCCGGCGAAGATCCGCTGCTGCCTGCTCACGCGCGACCCGACGCACCTTGCGGCTGTCGGCCCAGTGCATCTTGGCCTCCACCGAAGCGCGCGCAGCACCTGCTCGCTCGTAGAGCGTGCGCGAACCCTGCCCCAGCTTCTCGGCGTGATCCGCAGCGGCGATGTGCTCGCGAGCCGAGCCCTGTACTTGGACCAGCTCCTTGCGGGCCTGCGTCTCTTCCTCACCGTAGGCCGCCGCTTCACGCAGCGCCTTCGACTCCTCTTGGGCCAGCTCCTCGACCTTGCGGCCGATCTCCGCGCGGAGCGCGCGCCCGCGCCGCTCGAGCGCCTCGAGCTTGCGGGTGTGACTGGCGATTTCGCCCTCGAGCATGTTGGCCTGCGAAGAGACCTCCCACAGCGTCTTCAGCGCGCGGCTCACGTCCTCGGGCACCGTGCCGGCGGCAAAAGTACGGGCGACCATGCGCGCGAAGAGCCCCGTGCGACCAGCCCACTCCGAGACGGCCAGCGTCTTGGGTGGCGGCGGGGGTGGGGGGGCCTGCGCGGATTCTCCGCCCTGTGCCTTCTTCTGCTCCCAACTGGTGGCGTTGGGGAGTGAGCGCTGGAAACGCTTGAGCTCCTCGAGCAGGTGGTGGCCGTCGCGGTAACGCTTCTTGGCGTCCTTCTCCAAGAGGCGCAGGACGATCTTGCGAGCCTCGGGGTGGCAGTCGGGGCGGATGGTGACCGGATCGGGCGCGACCGCAGTCCGCTGCATCTCCAAGAGCACATCCCGATCGCTGGCCCGGAACGGCAGCTGGCCGGTGAGCATCTCGAAGAACAGCACGCCCAGCGCGTAGAGATCCGACTGGGGGCCCGCTTGCTCGCCGCGAGCCTGCTCGGGCGACATGTACTCGGGCGTGCCGAAGACGGCACCCTTCGGGGCGAGCCGGGGATCGTGGGCCAGAGCGGCCAGGCCGAAGTCGAGGATCTTCACGAAATCCTGACGACCGCCACGGGCCGTGAGCAGGATGTTGTCGCTCTTCAAGTCGCGGTGAACGACGCCGAGGTCGTGCGCGCGAGAGAGCGCGGCGCCCATCTGCTCGATGATGTCCACGGCCCGATGGATCGGCATCGGACCCTTCGCCAGCTCGGTGGAGAGAGGGGTACCGATCAGGTACTCCATCACCAGGTAGAGCTCGCCGTCATCGGTCTCACCGATGTCGTGGATGTCGATGATGTGGGCGTGGTCGACGCGGTTTGCGGCGCGTGCTTCTCGGAGCATCCAGGCGCGCAGGTGGGTCTCGCCTCGCAAGTCCGGGCGAATCAGCTTCACCGCCACCACGCGATCGATCAGGACGTGTCGGGCGCGGTAGACAATGCCCATACCTCCTTCGCCGATACGTGCCTCCAGGCGGTAACGACCGGCAATGACTTTGCCTAGTGCAGGATCGTCCGAACGCTTGGATCGGCTGCTCCTGCGAGCACTCGAGTCGACCATCTGGGGTCTCTGTTCCTTTCAGAAAGCTAGGCAGACCGACGCAACGACATCGGCGGAGGGGTTCGGGAAATTCAGAAGCGCAGATCCAAGACGGGCACCCTCAGTTCGGCGATCGACGGCAAGCCGTAGGCTTGTCGCTCGCGCGGACCGTATACCTCGCCAACGCTGACGGCGGGGACACCGAGCGTCAGACCCACGCGCGGATCGTAGCCGGCCAGAACCGGCGGGAGCTGGGCCACCTGCCGGTGAGTGCGGGCGGTGTCGGAGCCAGGTTCGTCCTCGGTTTGGTAGGCGGTGGCGTCCAGGATCAGAACCGTGGTGGGGATGGAGAGCAGCAAGCCTGCAGTGAGCAGCGCCATGGGTGCCGCGCCGGTGCCGGCGTCCGCGAGGAAGAAGCCGCCGATGCCACCACCGATCGCGCCGACGCCTCCGCCGATCGCGTAGCCCCACCAGGGCTTCACGCCCACCAGGGCTTCGACGGCCATGACCAGCTCGCCGCCGACCAGGGCGCCGCCGACGATGCCCTTGCCGATGGCGTTCGTTTCCTCGTTTCCGACGGCGCTGGCCTGGGCAGGAGCGAAGGTGAGGACGACGGCCAGGCAGGTGGCCAGGAGGCCCCCACCGAGGCGCCCAGACTCACGCCGGCCGCTGAAACTGCTATTCGAGTTGGTCGACACCCCGTGCCATCCTATCAGCGGGCCCCGCCTAGCCAAAACCAGCCGCGAATCAGCTGATTTTGCTGTAGTTGGAAGCCCACAGGGCTCGATTGCCCGGCCGTTTTCCTGGTGGTAAGGGAAAAAGACCGGTGTGGGCCACCTACGCGGCTCGTGAGCAGCCCTCCGGTACAGGGACGTCGTTCGACGTTCGAGGCCCACATGTTTCTCAAGCTCCTGTTGATCGGCCTCATTCTGCTTTTGCTGTTCGGCGGCAAGCGCTTGGGTGACATCGGCAAGGGGCTGGGCGAGGGCATTCGCAATTTCAAGAAGGGCCTGGGTGACGAGCCCAAGCCGACCTCGGCCGAAGAGAGCAACACGAAGATCGCCGTGCCTCGTCCCCAGCTGAAAGAAGGCCAGCTGAAGGAGAAGCGCTCCGAACCTCCCCAAGGCGGAACGGCATGAGCACGCCGGTCTCCGTCGAGAACGCGCCCGAGCCCGCGGCGCACGCCCCCTCGTCTCCGCCCCAAGCCGAGGCCCGAATGGGCCGCGCCTTCTGGGAGCTGTCGAAGCCCGCCATCACTCGCATGGTCCTGATCACGACCGGCCTGGGAGTACTGGCTGCGCCATCGCCGACGCTGCTCTCCGATCTCGTCCCCATCGTGCTGGGCACCGGCCTTCTGGTCGCGGGCGCCAACGCGCTCAACATGTTCATCGAGCGTGAGAGCGACGCCTTCATGCAGCGAACGCGCGCGCGGCCCCTGCCTGCTGGGCGCTTGGAGCCCGACGCGGCGTTGGCGTTCGGGGTGAGCGTCTCGATCGGCGGCCTGATTCTGCTGGCCCAGTTCGCTTCGATGCTGGCCGTGGCGCTCGGCGTGTTCGCCTTGTTGTCCTACGTGTTGGTCTACACACCGCTCAAGCGTGTGAGCCCGATCGCGCTCTACGTGGGAGCAATTCCCGGTGGCTTGCCGCCGGCCATCGGCTACGCCGCGGTGACCGGCAGCTTCGATCGGGTGTGCACCTGCCTGTTCCTGCTCCTGTTGGTCTGGCAGATCCCACACTTTCTGGCCATCACCCTGTTCCGCTCCGAAGAGTACGGACGCGCCGGACTCAAGGTGCTGCCGGTGGTGCGAGGCCTCCCCTACACGCGCAAGGCGACGGTGCTCTGGTCCGGCCTACTGCTGCTGACCAGCCTGCTGCCCGTGGCGCTCGGCGTGGCGCCGCTCTGGTATGGCGCGGTTGCGCTCGTGGCCGGCTTGGCGCTGTGCTTCTTCGCCGCGCGCACCCTGTTCGATCCCTCGCCCAAGGTGGCCAAGCAGATGTTCTTTGCGTCGATGCCGCACCTGGTCGTGGTGATGGCAGCGCTGGTCATCAGCGTCATCTGACGGGGGCCTCGGGGTTGACCGAGAGAATTTCGGTCAGGGTTCCCGACTGTCGCAGGCGAGCGCACCCGATGGACTGTAGGTGCAGGCGGAAGCGAAAGTCGCGCCGCTGATTTCCAGGCCCACGTCGGTGGGCTTGCTCCAATAGTCTCGGAGCAAGCGCCCTCGCACGACGTAGCTGCCCGTGGCGCTCGAATGGAACTCCGCGGCGAAGCGGTAGTCCTCCTGGCAGGCGCCCTTTCCGCCGCAAGCAACGGCAACGATACCGAGGGGATCGACGCCCTCCAGCTCTCGCAGTGCCACCCCCAAGTCGAGACCGACGGCTGCGACCGGAGTGTCGTCCGGATCGGGTGAAGCGAAGTAGCCGAGGCGCTCTGCGTTCAGCAGGTAGCGGCCCGGGATCTGCGCATCCAGCTGCGTCTTGCCGAAGCGGCATTCTCCGAAGCTGAGCAAGAACTCGCCGCCACTGCGCAACTCGCGCAAGTCCAGTGTCGTGAGGCTGGGGCTATCGAGCCTGACCTCACCCCGGCTGAAGTCGGTGACCGGACTCTCGAAGTCACCGGGACAGGCAATGCGCAAGTACAGACTGGTCCCCCAGGTCTGGTCTGCGCTCTTCGGCCCCTCCGTGACCTCGGGGAGCTCGTCCATGCGAGCGTTCGCGTCACTCGAGCCCACGTCGATGGCGACCTGCATGACGGTGGAGAGAAAGCGCGACGCATCCAGCAATGCCGGCAGGCGCGCCTCGACCTCGCGCAGGATCTCCGGCTCCTCGCGGAGCGGCAGCGTACCGGTGGGCTCGTCGAGCGCGCGGTCGATCTCCTCCTGATCGAGCGAGTTCCAGGACAGGTGACTCACCTCGGGTTGGCAGCCGCAGAACCCCACGAACAGCCAGACCAAGGCAAACGGACGATGAGCCATGTTCAGAACCTCGTCTCCCAGCTGATCCGGGGCTGCACGACGCTGCCGTACAACGCCTCCGTGGCGTGGCCGAAGTTGAAGGAAAAATCGAGAAAGCTCGCCTCGCCCACCATCGCGCGAGCACCCGCGCTGCACAGCACCGCCTGCTCGAACGGCACCTGCTTCTCACCCGAGGTGCTGCCCCCCGCGATGACGCCGTCGTCCAGGATCACCTCGGCGCTGGCGGATCCCGGAATGCTCGACCACAGGGGCAGCCGGGCGCGCAGGTAGAACGAAGCACGTCGGAGCACGTGAAAGCGCACGCCGGGATCGATCGACACCTGGCGGAGCGCGAGCTGCCCACGAAAGACCAACGACTCGCCGTTGGCGCTGCCGACGACCTCGCTGTCGACGAAGCGCGCGCGCAGATCGAACTGGAGCCAGTCGGTCGCAAAGCTCGAAGCCGTGACGGACACCGGCAGGATCCAAGCGTCCAGGCCGGAGACCAGCTCCTGAGCACTGACGATCCACATCCAATCACCATGCAAATAGCTGGGCTCGAAACGGGCCGCGATCGAAAGCACGCGCGAATCGACGAACATCCAGCCGAGATTCAGGTTGATCAGGCCCACTCCGGCGTGGGCGACGTTCGTGCCGAGCTCCAAGCCTCCACCCAGACCGACACGAATCCCGAGCGAAGCGAAGGCGTCACCAGAATTCACGCCGAGCAACCCGGCGTCGAATCCCCAAGTCTTGGCTGGAAGTGTGTAGCCGCTGGCCGCCGTGTCGCGGCTCGCGACGCTCGTGATGTCCCGCTCGGCCGCGGCTGCCGGTGCCGCCGACAGGACGAGGGCGCTCGCAGTCATCACGCCGCAGAGCGCCACGAACTTCCGACCGAACGCCGTAAACTTCCGAGCGAACGCCGTGCTCACAGGCGCACCCCCATCGACAGCTCGAACGTGGCGGTGGGAGGGATCTGATCGTGCGTCTCGATTCGGTAGCCGACGTCGAAGGCCGAAAACCACGCCCGGACGGGCATCACCACGCCCAAGCTCGGCTTCAAGTGCAGCCCGGTCACGGACCCCTGCATCGCAGTGAAGCCCGCCAAGCTGCCGTAGGGCAAATCCCCGAAGTCCCAGCTCAGGAAGGTGACACCGATCCCCAACGAATACCGGAGCACGACGGGAGCCAGCGCCAGGTCGTATCCGATCATCGCGTCGAAGGAGCTGACCTGCGACTCGGCGTTCAGTCGGACCTGACGGGGGATCAGGCGAGGCTCGTAGATCTGCGTGACGGTGCCACCCGGGTAAGCCTCACCGGAAAGCCCCAGCCAGAGGCCACTGGAAAACGTGTAGCTGAGCATCCCGCCCAGGCCGATCCGGTATGGGTCGAGCTCGAGATCGAAGACGCTCTCGGTCGGCGTGGCGTAGGCCATGCGCAGCGAAAGTGCCCAGGCTCGTCGACCGTAGGGCAAGCGCCAGGAATCGTGGTCTGACGAAGGCGAAGCTACGGCAGGTGCTGGCGTCGGCGTGGCTCGCGTCGGCACCGGTGCGGTCGATGCTGCTGCGGTCGATGCTGCTGCAGGCGCAGGCCCCGAGGCCGCGGTAGCTCCGGCGGTCGATTCCGCGAGAACCATGAGCGGCACGAGGAGCGGGACTACGACCACGTTCCTGTTTCGCAAGGTCCCTCACACCCGTCAACTCGTCGGGCGCTCGCGAATCCGGACCGGTGGCCCGATCCATCGATCGACGCGCCGTCGACTGCCGCAGGTGCAGCGTGGCCCGAGATGACAGCGAGCCGTAGTGACCGCAGACTTTCTCGTGACCGACGCCCTGCCCGTGACCGTGGTGACCGGCTTCCTCGGGGCTGGGAAGACGACGCTGGTCAACGAATGGCTGGCCGAAGTCGAGCGGGGCTCGCTGGCGGTCATCGTCAACGAGCTGGGCGCGGTGGGCTTCGATGGTCAACTGCTGCAAGAGCGGGCTCGGCTGCTGGTCGAGATCAGCGGAGGTTGCGTCTGTTGCACGACACAGGCCGAGCTGGTGCGCGCGCTCGACGAGTTGGCTGGGGCGGATGCTCGGCCGCAGCGAATTCTGATCGAAACCTCCGGCGCAGCATCGCCGGCCGGTGTGCTGCGAGCCATCGCGGCGGGCGCGAGGCGCGAGGCCTTTTCACTGGACGGCGTGATTACCGTGGTCGACGCGAGCCGCTTCGGCGCGGTGCTCGAGCACGATCTGGCGCTGGAGCAGCTGGGCTACGCGGACGTCGTCGTGCTCTCACGAGCCGACGCCTGTTCCCCCGAGGGGCTGAGCCAGGCCCGGGCCGCCGTGGCCGCCCAAAACGCGGCAGCAATCTCGGTGAATGCGGCCCGAGGCAAGGTCGTCGAGCCGGCGCTGAAGTCGCTGAGTGAGCTGTTGGCGCTGCGCGCGCCGAGCGCCTTCTCGGTTCGGTCGAAGTCCAGTGGCTCGGCTTCGCACGACTACCAGTCGGTCGTGCTCTCCGTCGACGCGTCCTTGGACGGCGAGCGGTTCGGCGACTTCATGGAAAACGAGATCGGTCGCGTCGCCGGCCGAATCTTCCGAATCAAAGGCATCGTCGCCATCGATGGGCTCGAGGCGCGCATGATCGTGCAGGGCGTCGCCGACGAGGTGGAAGTGGACTGGGGGTTGCCCTGGGGTGACGATGCCCGCTCTAGCCGATTGGTCGTCGTCGGATTCGGCCTCGACGCCGACGAGCTGACGCGCGGCTTCGCCGCCTGCCAGGCGCGCCTGCTCGCTGACGGGTTGGTTCGCTGAGGAGGGCTGTTCGTTGATGGGCTCGAGCAGCGAAGGTCGCGAAGGCCTTGGAGTCGCCGCGCCGAACGGGCAAGGTTCTCGGGATGGTCGGAGCGACGGCGAAGCGGACGTACGAGCTGGTCGAGCGTGAGCCGTTGCTCGAAGAGATCCTCCAGGCCCACCGCAACGAAATTGGTGCCAATTACGCGGGCTATCGGGGCCACGTCTACCGCGTGTTCAACCTCTCGCACGCATTCGTCGGCAATCCCGAGGCGCGCAGCGCGCTCGCCGTCGCCGCCGCATTCCACGACATCGGCATCTGGTCCGATCGGACCTTCGACTACCTCGAACCGTCGGCGCGCCGCGCCCGGAACTATCTCGACGCGAGCTCCCTCGGCATCGCCACCAACCTGGTCGAGCAGGCCATCCTGCAGCACCATCGGCTGCGCTCCCTTCCGGACGAAGAAGCTCCGGCCGAAGCGCTGCGCCGGGCCGATCTGATCGACCTCAGCTTCGGGCTCGTACGCTTCGGCCTACCCCGGCCCTTCGTCGCCGATTTGCGGCGCGCCTTTCCCAACGCCGGCTTCCATCGCTGCCTGTTGCGCGTTGGTTGCTCGTGGGCGCTGCGTCACCCCCTCCGCCCGCTCCCCATGCTCAGGTGGTGAGCGGTCCGTTCGCGAGGCGAGCCATGGTCACCGAACGCCCCGAGCGCGCCGTGTCGCTCCGTGCGAGTTCGCTCTCCGTTCCCTCGCGGCCGCTGCTCTCTGCCACGACGGCGAAGCCGAACCGCTCGTAGAACCTCTCCTGGTCCCGAGTGCTCAGGACCACGCGGTGACAGCCGCGCAGAGCGGGATGCGCCAAGAGCAGCTCGACCAAGCGCGTCCCCACACCCCGGCCGCGCACGTCGGCCGCCACGACCACGTCGTAGATGGTGGCCCGTGACACCCAATCCGAAAGAGCGCGCGCCACGCCAACCAGCCGCTCACCGTCCAACGCACCCAGCCAGGCCGTCGACCGCTCGTGACTGGTGCGAATGTCCGCTAGGCCTTCGTCCTGCCGCCAATACTCGCGCGACAGGAGCGCCGGCACTTGCTCCAGCTCGTTCGCCCACGGATGCGTCACGAACCGCAACCCACCAGCGGCCGCCAAGTAGTCGGGCGTAGCGCCCGGGCTCGCGTCGAGCACGACACGCAGCGCCCGAGTGTCTCCGGGATCACCCCTGCGCCAGAGCCCTTCTGCGATGCGCCGCGTACGCTCTGCTGGCCGATCCTGGCCGATGCTCACCTTGGCGTCGACCCGCTCCACCCGCACGCCGAAGACGCGCACGCGCTTGAGCTCCAGCTGGTACAGCGGATCCGCCGCCTCGATGGGCCGGTAGCCGCCTTCCGGCTGCTGGTGTTCCATGAACGCCTGCAGCGCCTCGGCCTTTTCAGCTGGCTCGCTCAGCTCGACGATGGTGCCGTGGGCCTGAACCGATCGGTAGTAGGTCGTGGCCGGACAGGCCATTTGTGGATCGATGAAGTAGCTGGGGATGCTGGCGACGTCCTCGTGGACGGAAACCACGGCCGGCTGCCCGACGCATTGCGCTTTCTCCCCGGCCACTGCGCCGTGAAAGACGATCAGATCGCCCACTACGGCCGAGTCCAGAACTCGCAGCACCGGGGCTCCTTCGGGCGTACGGGTGGCGAGCTGAATCGTCGAGGCTCCTTCGAGCATCCTCCAGCCTTCGTCCCGAGCCCACTCACGCTTCCGGTTCCGCATGCCCACAGCGTGGCTCACCCACTGGTCCAGTCGCTAGATCCAGATTTACCATTCATGATAGACCAGTTGGCGTGAAGCGAACTTTGGCGCTGGATCTGCAATCGAACGAGGAGGGACAGAAGCCCTTGTTCCAGCGGCTCGCCGAGGCCATCGCCGGACAGATCAGGCGTGGCACGTTGCAGCCGGGCGAGCGCCTGCCCTCTTCACGCGTCTTGGCCCGTGAGCTCGGCGTGCATCGCAACACCGTGCTCGCTGCTCTGCGCGAGCTGGATCTGCAGGGCTACATCGCGAGCGAGCCGGCGCGCGGCACGTTCGTCAATCGGGAGTTTCGCTCGGCGCCGCGACCTCGCGCGCCCCGACGTGACCCCGAGCCACCCGCTCCCGTTCGCTTCACGCTCGGCGAAGCGCCTCCGGCTCGCCTGCCCGAGCTGCCTCCGGGTGTCCTGGCTCTCGTGGGGGGCCTTCCGGACATGCGTCAGGTGCCCTGGGCCGAGTATGCGCGCGCTCATCGGCAGGCCCTGCGCTCGCCCTCCGTCCTCGACTACGGTTCGGAATACGGGGACCCCCGCTTGCTCGAAGCTCTCGCCGAGCAACTGCGAACGGGCCGCGGGGTCTTGGCGCAAACGGACGAACTGCTGATCACCCGGGGAAGTCAGCAGGCGCTGTACCTGGCTGCCGCCACGCTG
>DATIDO010000759.1:0-6223 GCA_035456245.1 Polyangiaceae bacterium | reverse complement strand
CACGCTGAGGCTCACCCGCTCCGGAGCCGTCTTCTCCACCAGCTTCTTGATCAGCGGCGAGATGCACGAGACGTCGGCGGTCGACAGCGCCGTCAAGCTCACCTCGTCTTGGCCGCTCTTTTCGATGGCGCGCAGGACGGTATCGATGACCTGCTCCGGATCGCGCTCGCGAACCGGCCTGTAGATCATGCCGGCCTGGCAGAAGCGGCAGCCCTCGGTGCAGCCTCGCGCCACCTCGATGCTCATGCGGTCGAAGATGGCTTCGGGGCCGCCCACCGGAGCGTCGTCGGGGAACGGGTAGGCGTTCAAATCGGGCACCAGCCGCCGCTCGATCGGGAAAGGCACCCGGGAATCGGTGGGCTGAGCCACCACGTGCAAGCCGCCGACCGGATCGATCTCGGTCTCGTACAGGCTCGGCACGTAGCACCCGACGATGCCCGCCAACTGCAGCAGGCGCTCGGCACGCGACAGGCCGGCTCGCTTGCCTCGCGCCCAGCAGAGCGCAATCTCGGTCAGCGCCTCTTCGCCGTCACCGACCAGGACGGCGTCCAGGAAGGGCGCCATGGGCTCGCAGTGGGTGGCCACGGGGCCGCCGGCCAGGATCAGCGGAGCGTCCTCGCCTCGATCGGCGGAGCGCAGCGCGATCCCGCCGCGCTCCATCATGAACAGGATGTTCGTGTAGGTGAGCTCGTACTGCAGCGAGAAGCCGACGACGTCGAAGTCCTGCAGCGGGCGCACGCTCTCCAGAGAGGCCAGCGGCAGCCCGCGCGCCTCCAGCTCGGCCGACATGTCCGTCCACGGCATGTAGCAGCGCTCGGCCAGCGTCCGGGCGTCGTCGTTCAGCAGCTTGTAGAGGATGCGATAGCCGAGGTGGCTCATCCCGATGTCGTAGATATCGGGGAAGGCCAGGCAGACCCGCGCCTCGACGCTCGCCCAGTCCTTGCGCACGACGTTGTGCTCCCGACCGGTGTAACGGTTGGGCTTCAGCACCTTCGTCAGGAAGGACGCGTAGGGATGGTCGAATGGCTCCATGGCAGGTCGGCCGGGGCCGTTCGGCCTTTCTGACGGGCCAACGCGAGGCTGTCAACGACGAAGCCCCGCGCCGCGGGCTGCGGCAGCGGGGCTTCCTTCGCTGGATGCCCGACTTTCAGGCCGCTGCGGCCTGACTCGCGCGCAGCTCGTCGAGAATCGCGTCCACGTTCTTCTTGGCGTCACCGAACAGCATGTCGGTGTTCTCCTTGTAGAACAGCGGGTTGTCGACGCCGGCGTAGCCGCTGGCCATCGAGCGCTTCATGACGATCGACTTCTTGGCCTCCCAGACCTCCAGCACGGGCATGCCGTAGATGGGGCTCGACGGATCCTCCAAGGCGCCGGGGTTGACGATGTCGTTGGCGCCGATCACCAGGACCGCGTCCGTCTCGGCGAAGTCCTCGTTGATCTCCTCCATCTCCAAGACGATGTCGTAGGGGACCTTGGCCTCGGCCAGGAGCACGTTCATGTGACCCGGCAAGCGACCCGCCACCGGGTGGATGGCGAAACGCACCTCGGTCCCGCGCTGACGGAGCAGCTTCACGATTTCATAGAGCGGGTACTGCGCCTGCGCGACCGCCATGCCGTAACCCGGGACGATCACCACGCTGCGTGCCTCGAGCAGGATCTGAGCCGTCTCGACGGCGCTGACACTGGTCACCTCGCCCTGAGGGGCAGAAGCCGAAGAGGCCGGCGCCGCACCGGCGCTGGCGCCCAGACCACCGAAAATGACGTTCGCGAACGAACGGTTCATGGCGGCACACATGATGTAGCTGAGGATGGCGCCGCTCGAACCCACCAGCGCGCCGGTGATGATCAAGAGGTCGTTGGACAGCATGAAGCCGGCGGCCGAAGCGGCCCAGCCCGAGTAGCTGTTCAGCATCGACACCACGACGGGCATGTCGGCGCCGCCGATGCCCATCACCAAATGCACGCCCAGCACCGAGGCCAGCGCGGTCATGATGCTCAGGTTCAGCAGGCCGCCGTGATCGGGCTGGCCCAAGAAGCCCACGCACAGCCAGATGCTGCCAGCCAGGATGCCCAGGTTGAGCAGGTGGCGACCGGGCAGGATCAGCGGGCGCGAGCTCAGGGTGCCGCGCAGCTTGCCGAAGGCGACGACCGAACCGGTGAACGTGACGGCGCCGATGAAGATGCCGACGAACACCTCGACCTCGTGGATCACGCCCTCGGCGCCCACGGCGTGCGAGTTGGGATCCAGGTAGCTGGCGAAGCCGACCAGCACGGCGGCTGCACCGACGAAGCTGTGCAGCACGGCGACCAGCTCCGGCATGCTGGTCATGGCGACGCGAGCGGCCAGGGTTGCGCCGATGGCGCCGCCCACGAGCAGCACGGGGGCGAGTACCAGGAAGCCGCTGCCCGACAACTGGCAGGCGGTAGCCACGATGGCCAGGGCCATACCCAGGATGCCGTAGGTGTTGCCGCGCTTGGCGGTCTCCTGACTGGAGAGGCCACCGAGGCTGAGGATGAAGAGCACGCCTGCGAACAGGTACGTGACGGTGATCAGAGTAGAGAACATCGTGTTCGTTTCCTCGGGGCTCTCAGCGGGTGAACATCTTCAGCATGCGCTGCGTGACCAAGAAGCCGCCGGCGATGTTGATGGTGGCGAGCAGGATGGCCAGCGCGCCCAGGATGGTGACGGGGCTCTGCACCAGCTGAGCCACCGGGGTGTTTTGGCCGGAAGCGCCGCTGATCTGCAGCATGCCGCCGACGATGATGATGCCGCTGATGGCGTTGGTGACGCTCATCAGGGGGGTGTGCAGGGCGGCCGTGACGTTCCAGACCACCTGCCAGCCAATGAAGCAGGCCAGCACGAAAACGGTGAGGTGCGCGACGAAGGCGGCCGGAGCCACGTAGCCGAGCAGGCCCAACAGCGCGCCGATGCCGACCAAGGTCAGCGTGGAGCGGCGGGCGTTCGCGCGAGCCTTCTCGGCAGGCGACGGGCCTTCCTTCTTGGGCGCAGCCTCGACCTTCTTGGCGGCCTCGACCGGGTGCTTGGCGGGCGGCGGCGGCCAGGTGATCGCGCCCTCGTGGGTCACGGTCGCGCCACGCACCACCTCGTCCTCGAAGTCGACGCGCCAGTTCGGCGCTCCACCCATGTCGGTGAGCAGGTGCACCAGATTCATGCCGTAGAGCTGGCTGGCGGTCGGCGCCATGCGGCTCGGCAGATCGGTGAAGCCAGCGACCTTCACGCCGTTCACGTCGACGACCTGACCCGGCACGGTGGCGGTGCAGTTGCCGCCCGCCTCGGCCGCCAAATCGACGATCACGCTGCCCGGCTTCATGGCGGCGACCATCTCGTCGTCAATCAGCTTGGGCGCGGGACGCCCGGGGATCAGCGCCGTCGTGACGATGATGTCCACGTCCTTGGCCTGGGCGAGGAACAAGGCCATTTCGGCCTTGATGAACTCGTCGCTCATCACCTTGGCGTAGCCACCCTGGCCGGTACCGTCCTCGGCAAAGTCGAGCATCAGGAACTCGGCGCCCATCGACTCGACCTGCTCCTTGACGGCCGGGCGAGTGTCGAACGCGCGAACGATGGCGCCGAGGCTGCGTGCAGCACCGATGGCAGCCAAGCCGGCGACGCCGGCGCCGATCACGAGGACCTTGGCCGGGGGCACCTTCCCTGCAGCCGTCATCTGACCGGTGAAGAAACGGCCGAACAAGCCGGCGGCCTCGACGATGGCGCGGTAGCCCGAGATGTTGGCCATCGAGGAGAGCGCATCCAATTTCTGGGCACGCGAAATCCTCGGCACGGCGTCCATGGCCAAGGCCGTGACGCGACGCTCGTTCAGGCGCTGGAGCAGCTCGGGGCTCTTGGACGGCCAAACGAAGCTGCAGAGCGTGGTTCCCTCGCGGAGCCAGTCGGTCTCGTGCACGCCGCCCACGAGCTCGGGGGGCTGCACCTTGAGCACGATGTCACCGGCGGCCCAGGCGGCCTGAGTGCCCTCGACGATGGTGGCGCCGGCCTGGACGAAGCTGGCGTCGGAGAAGCCCGCGCGGTCACCCGCGCCACTCTCGACGACCACCTCGAAGCCCAGCTTGCCAGTCAAGCGGCCGACGGTGTCGGGGGTTGCGGCCACGCGCCGCTCGTCGGCACGACTCTCTCTCACGATCGCTATCTTCATTGACGAATCCCGTACGATGGGTGGCTCAGCCCGAGATGCCGAAGCGCTCTCGGTGTCGAGCCACGAAGTCCACGTAGTACTCACTCGACTGCCCCGACTCGATCTCGTCGAGTTCACAAGCAGCCTCGAGTGCACGCTTGATGTCGCCCACCAGTTTGGAGGGCGGCAGACCAAACTCCTGCATCAGCAGCTCGCCCACTCCCTTGGGGAGAGGCGGAACTTTGGCGTCCTCGGCCGCGAGCAGCTCGATGCGCTCGCCCAGCTCGTGGATCAGGCGGATGCCGCGCCGCTTCTTCTCGGGGCGCTTGGTCGTGATGTCGGCCCGCGACAGGCACAGCAAATCATCGAGGTACGGCCCCATCTCGCGCGTGAACCGGCGCACCGCGCTGTCGGTCCACTGGCCCTCGTAAGACGAGGCGCGCAGGTGGTGCAGAACCAGGAAGCGCACCTCGGCGAACAGCGCGCTGCTCGAATCGAACAGACGTTCGCGCCGCTCGAGCTTGTCGAACATGCGCGCGCCCACCTCTGCGTGCCCGAAGAAGTGCACCTCACCCGTCTCCGAGATGCTGCGCGTCTTCACCTTGCCGATGTCGTGGAACACGGCGGCCCAGCGCACCTCGAGCCGCGGCACGGACTGAACGACCACCTGCTTGGTGTGCTTCCAGACGTCCTTGTGCCGCCACTCGCCGTCGCCGAAGCCCACCAACGCGTGCATCTCGGGCAGGAGCGCCTCCAGCAGGCCGGAGGTCAGCAGTACGTCGAGTCCGGCGTCGGCGTGACGCGAGGTGATGATGCGATCCAGCGAAGGACGCAGCTGCTCGGCCCCCAGGCCCTGCAGATCGGCCCGTCGGACGAGCGACAGCGGAGTCTCGGGACTCTTGCCGTCACTCGCTTCGAGCGCGCGACCCAGCGCGGCCAGCACGCGCTCGGCGTCGGGCTGCGTCGGCTCCACCATGGCGCGCAACGGAGGCGCGGGGGCAGGCGGGCTCGATGAAGTGCTGGGCTTCACGGAGTCGATCATCGAAAGTTTGCGACCCGGGCAGAAGCGCGGGGCTAGTGAGGGGCGCGGCTCTTAGCACACACCCCGCGCGGGAAGTACAACGTTTCGGCCTCGTCCGCTCTCACGCGAACGTGCCGTGGCCACCAGCGTGCCGATGGAAGCGCGGCATCCCCGTGCGCTCGCACGAATTCCCCTGAAAAAGCGGCCTATTGGGGAGATTCGTGTAAGGTTGTTTCGCATGGTCGGCGCGCCCGATTCCAGCGCGGAGCGATCCGGCCGCCAGCGTCCCCACGGCTTCGGGCGATTGTTCGCTCGGGTGCTCTGCGTGCTGTTCGCGCTGATCGGATTGATCCCGCTTTCGGGCGGCTTGGTGCTGCGCTCACGACCGCTGCAGCGCTGGGCCGCCGACGAGACCTCCCGGGTGCTCGCGCAGCAGCTCGGCCTGAAGGCCACCTTCACGGTCGAGATCGATCTGATCCCGCTGCGCTTGGCGGTGACCGATTTGAACGTGCCTGCCAGCGACGGAGGCTCTCCGGCCCTCTCGACGAGGCTGGCCGCCATCAGCCCACGGTTCTTTTCGCTGCTGGCCGGCCGTCTCGACGTGGGTGACATCGAGCTGGAGGACAGCTCGGTCCGCCTGGTGCTGCGCGGCGGTCGACTGGTCAACGTCGACTACCGCCTGCCGGAACGCTCGAGCCCCGGCGCGGCCCCCGAGCTGACCCGCTCGCCGTTCCGCAGCCTGACGATCACCAACGCTCGCGTCGATCTGGACATCGAAGGCACGCACGTGCGCACCGACGCCATCGACATGGACGTCTACGCCGAGCCGAAGTGGACCTTCGACTTGGCGCTGCGCATGGCGGGGGCGACGCTCGACCGCACCAGCGAGCGCAAGAAGGACCAGACGGTTGCGCACGACGAGGATCGTTTGTGCGGACTCGATCTGCGCGCGCGCCTCTCGCCCGAGCGAGTCTCGCTCCGCCGCTTCTCGCTTCTGGGCGCCGTCGACCTGAACCCTGCCGAGGGCACACGGCCCGCTTGCGAGGTG
>DATIDO010000758.1:0-2855 GCA_035456245.1 Polyangiaceae bacterium | reverse complement strand
TGCTCTTGTAGTATTCGGCGACGCCCTTGATGGCCAGGTTGTCGCTCTCGGTCGCGCCCGAGGTGAAGACGATTTCCTTGCCGGACTCCGCGCCGATCAGCTTGGCGATGGTCTCACGGGCGTCCTCGACGGCAGCCTCCGCCTCCCAGCCGAAGCGATGGGTACGGCTGGCCGCGTTGCCGAACGTCTGGGTGAAATAGGGCAACATCGCCTCGAGCACCCGCGGATCCATCGGGGTGGTGGCGTGATTGTCGAGGTAGATGGGGAGCTTGACGGTCATGAGAAGGGCGATTCGGGGATGGCGAAACGACTGGAAAAGTCAGCGCGGGAAGGAGTCACTGCGCAAAGGCGCCGGCGACCAGGGCGGGCGGCTCGGGTTGGTCGAGGTGACGCTCGCAGCTGGGGCAAGCGTGAACGGACACCTCGGGGGCGCAGGCCGATTGGCAGGCGGAGAGGTAGGTGAGGCTGTTGATCAACTCGCGCTCCAGGCGGTGAAGCTCGCTCAGCTTGGTCTGCACCTCGGCCAGCTTGGCGACGTAGACGTCACGAAGCGCCGATGCAGCTTCCTGAGCGGTCGCGACCCCTTCGTGGCCTCGCAGCACGGCCTGAATGTCGGGAAGCGAGAAGCCGAGCGTCTGGAGCTTGCTGATCCAGCGGACGCGCTCGATGGCGTCGGCGTTGAACAACCGGTAGCGCCCCTTGGAGCGGTCGACGGGACGCAGCAGGCCCATGTCCTCGTAGAGGTGGATGGCGCGCACCGTCTTGCCGGTGCGCTTGGCCAGGTCGCCAACCTGCAGAACCTCGGAACCACACGTCTCCTGCTCCTGCGTCGAGTCGGCGCAGGTAGGTTCGCTGAACACAGCGAGACGGCGGGGGCTCCTGTTCTCCATGGGCTGGCCTCGGGGGCGCTCTAGTGGCGTCGGCTGTTGCCGGGTCGCCTAACCCTTACGTACGCGTAAGGGTTCTTCACGGACACAGATAGCGTCCCCACCCCCCTCTGTCAAACGCCCGTCACCCAATTCCCCTGGAAATTCAGCTGCGTTGGACGCTGCCGGCCCCCTTTTCCAAGGGGTCGTGCGGCCATCTGGCCGAAATTGCGTGGGGTTGCTGGGAGGCCATGGGCGCTTCCGCCGTCCCCCGACCCCATCCCAGCGGGTGCGCTGCCGCCGGGAAGGTTCTCGGCTATGAGGCGTCCGCCATGAGCAACGTTCAGTTCGAAGCAGTCACCGCCCAGGCCGTCGCCAACGTCTATTTCGATGGCAAGGTGGTCAGCCACACCATCCTCTTCGCCGACGGCACCAAGAAGACCCTCGGCCTCATCTTCCAGGGGAGCTTCCGCTTCGACACGGGCGCACCCGAGATCATGCAGATGACGGCTGGCACGGCTCGCGTTCGCATCGCCGGCGAGACCGGCTTCAAGACCTACGAGGCTGGTCAGAGCTTCAACGTGCCGGCCAACAGCTCGTTCGAGATCGCCGTCGACTCGGGCATCGCTCAGTACGTCTGCCACTTCGGTTAACGGGCTCGCCATCCACGAGCCCCCCACGGGTGTGGGCTCGTGGATGATTCGCCCTCGTCACACCTCTTGGCATGACTCCCTATTCTTTTTGCGCCTCCCGCTGACGCGGACGGCGCGTACGTCTGCCACTTCGGATGACGGGCTCGTCGCCCGCGAGCCCCCCACGGGTGTGGGCTCGTGGATGATTCGCGCGCGGGCAGCTCAGAAAGTGCCGGCCAGTCCGATCTCGTTGCCGCGTGCCATGAAGCGAACGCCCGGCGCGCTCGGCGCTGCGGTCTCGCCCGACGAAGAGCCGTTCAGCCACAGGATCGTCGCCACCGTCAGCCCGGCGACGCCCACGCCATAGCTGGCGATGCTGACGGCCAGGTTGGTGTTGGCGCTCGCGTCGAGGGCATCGATGCTGTCCTGCTCAGTACTCGAGCAGTTGGTCGTGCAGTCAGCGAACTGCCGATCGGCCTCCGCCCTCGTGTCGAGGTAGTTCACCAGGAACACGGTACCGAGCGTGACACCGACGATCCCCACGCCGAGCGAAACGACTACAGGGACCGCGCTGGGCTTTTCCTGTCCCGCAGCGTCGGCCTCGGGAGCTGCGGCCGCCGCGGTACCAGCCTTCGACTGAAGCTCGACGGTCACTACCAGATGCTGGCCCTCGGCCAGCTCGAACTTCTGCGGCGGCGCCTGAGTCGAATCACCCTGAGCTACCAGCTCGTAGTGACCTGGGTTGGCCGGACGCTCTGCGTCGAGAAAGATCTTGTCGACCGGCTTGCCGTTGGCCTGGACCGTCGCCGTCGAGTCCGAGACGCCACGAACATGGATCGTCAGGTAGGAGATGCGTGGCTCGATCGCCTCGACCTCGGAAGCAGCGGTCTCCTGAGCGGCGACGAACACGGCCGGTGCCTTCGGGTCCAACTTCTCGTACTGCAACGCCAGGTACTGCTCCCGCGCTTCGACGAACATCCCCTGCTTGGCGTAGGAGCGGGCCAACCACAGCAAGTGCGGAGGCGCGTGACGAAGCGTCTCGGCGCGGAGCAGGAGGTCGCTGGCCTTGGCGTAGTCCCCCTTCTCGTACGCGGTCACGCCCTGCTCAGCGAAGGAGCGTGCCGAAGCCGTGTCACCGGATTGCGCCTGGGCATTGGCAGCAGAGAAAGAGACGAGCCCAGCCAGCAGGAACGAAGCAAGAAGGGTGCGCATGTGGGCCGGAGAATATGTGCGGATTTTCCCACGGTACAGGCCCAAATGGCCGCGACTGGAAACCTTGGAACGTCCGCTTCCAAGCGGTGTTGCTCGGCTTGGCCCGCGTAGCTACGGCGTGCGCGCATTCTCACTCGGACCCGTT
>DATIDO010000757.1:0-3062 GCA_035456245.1 Polyangiaceae bacterium | reverse complement strand
GAGGGCGATCTGCGGTGGGCGGAGGGCGATCTGCGGTGGGCGGAGGACGATCTGTGGTCGGTGGCGCCTTTCATCCTCCGCGCCATTCAGCGCTCGCGGAGGTGAGGCGCTCAGTCGCCCCGAGCCCGCTCCCCGGCGCGGACGATCCGCTCCACCCATACCTTGGACGACAGCATGGCATCCGAAGCGAGCGCTACGCCCTCGGAATCCATCACTGCGTATATCTGGTTCGCGATCTCGGGGCTCAGGAGGCACGCGAAGTCGAAAGACCCCTCAAAGCCGAACCACGCGACTGAGGCTCCCGAAGCTCGAGCCGCGCGCAGACATCGGGTCAAAAGCTCCTCGAGATTCGGCGGCACTTCAGCGAAGTAGAGATCGTACTCGAGGACATGCCGAACCGACTGAAGGTTGCCCTCATCGTCGAGGGAATAGGTCCGTACTCGAATAGGTGGCGGCTCCAGTGACAGCGTCCCCGGATCGAAGGACAAACTGCCGTTCGAAACGACGAACAAGGAAAGTGTTGCACCCGAGCCACTCCACGTGAGGGCGTCCGCGATCGTACCCATCATAGCCCCCACTGCTTGATCTGGGACGCGTCGGGAACGATGGCGAAAAAGCACACGTCCCTGACACTGGCCCTTCGCGACGAACACTACCGCTGATCGGCCGCCGACGCCGCGTCGCCTGCGCCGAACCGGAACCGCGACGCAGCGTATTTTTCATCGTTCTCGGGTCAGCGTACGAAAGTCTCATAGGGTCATCCGTCTAATAGAGTCCCCCCGGCTCCGGTGCCGTACGCTGAGGCCCCGCGCCCGAGGGGCGCATCTCGAGGAAAGCGGGCTTCGTTCGAAGGTTCTACTTGAAATAGCTTTCGTCCTTCAGGCCCTCGATCGCGCGTTCCATGAGCTCCCAGGTGACATCGGGAATGATGATCATCTTTGGTTCCGCAAAATACGGCATACCTTGGGCTTCGCGGCTATCGAGGATCTGCATCAGACGCAACGTCGAGATGAACCAAACCGGAACACGTCGACCATCCTCCAGAATCACACTCGCAGCGTCACCGCTATGGCCCTTGTCCTGGACGCGTTCATCGTATTCGTCATTGAATTCGAGTTTCATCTAATTCCTCCGCTATTGGTCTCGCTTTCACTACGAGACGATCCACAGCCGGTCCGACGAAGACACTTCTTGAACCTGGGACTGGTCCGAAAATCCCAGGCAAGTCGGAACACCGACCGGCTAATGAGCAACATCCGAGTGAACCCCATGCTCGACACACCTCGCGAAACTCGCGAGGAACGCCTCGGGATCCGAGGCTGAACGCAGCCACCCTTCGACGCGGGAATCGTACCTGATTCGGCGAAAGTCGCCTCGCTGGTTGGCAGTGACGACAATGCGGTGCAACAGCACTTCGTCATTCCCAAGGACAATCTCACCGAACTTCCAGACGCCCTCGCTCCCGTACCAAGCAAGCTCGGGAGCGCCAGTGAAGCCACTGTCGAAGAGTGCTGCGATATAGGTAACCCTGCCCTCGGGCGACCGTTGATAGTGAACGGTCCAAGAGTAGTCGGAGAGACTGCAACCATCTAGCCGGTAACAAGTCGCCCCCGCCACGAGAGGGGAGAACTCGAACTCGTTCGACCAGGGCATTTCGACGTCTGAACACGGAATCACGCGCACATCGGCGCGTGGCCGCATCGCAAAATGATGTGCTATCGAAATGATCTCCGGTGACTCCGTACCCACGGCAAAGCTGTGTCGGTCGTCCAGCGCCGACGTGAGTGCGGCCACCTCCCGCACCTCGACACCGGGAGCAATCGAAATCCGACCGCACGAATCGCCGCCGCAGACGAATCGGACTGCCTCGGTCGACTCACATGCCCCGGTCGATAGGCAAGCGCGCTCCACCGACGTCTTCCTCAGCACGCTAGCATTCGAGACGTCATACAAACTCAGATCGAGGCGACTGCCCGCCGGCTCGACAGAAAGAAAGTACCCGCGCGGCCCGAAGGACTCATTCTCCAGCAAAGCTGGCCAAGCAGGATCTGCAACGGGAACCCAGCGCTTCGAGCCAAGTGCGATTGACCCTGCCCGGCGAAGCACTCGATCCACGAGCCAACGCGATGCATCGCACCCCTCGTATTCCTCCCAGGCCAGCGTCTCGACCGAATTGTGGGAGAGTTCGAGGAACAGCTCTGATTGGTCGAAGGCGCAAACGCGCCGCGGGGCGCCTACCGGGGCAACCGCAGGGACACTTTTGGGGCTCCCCAACGGTGCACACGCAAGAACCCCCAAGGGCACAGAAATCCAAACCAGGTTAGGGCGACTTTTCCAAGAGCGCCTCTTCCTGGAAGAGCGCAGGGCTTCGATGAATCACCCCCTGCCCGCTCAGTGCGGATTGGGCGAGCCCGTGGGCTTCCCAGGAGCGCCCTGAGGACCAGGAGCGCCATGAGGACCAGGTGCGCCAGGGGGACCACCCTGAGGGCGTGCGCCGCCGGGAGGAGCCGGGGGGTCGTTGGGGCCGTGCGGGCCACCGTGCATGCCGGGGTGCATTCCCGGGTGACCCTGCATACCGGGCGGCATGCCCGGGCCGGGCCGGCGGGCGAACTTGCCGGTCAGATCGCGGAGCTTGGCCTTCAACTTGGGATCGTTCTCGCTCCGCGACGCATCGCCGAAGGTGCGACCGAGCGCGGACCACTCGGGCTTGCCCTGAGCGACACGCTCCAGCTCCTTGACCGCTGCCTCACGCACGGGAACGGGTCCCACCTGCAAGATCCGGCCGACGTAGCGCAGCGTCATGCGCCCCGCGCGCGTGTACCCACGCATGAGCGCCTGAAGCGGGGTCTCATTGACGCGCGGCGGGCCATCGGCCTTGCCGCCGTCGGCGGCGTCGCCCTTGGCGGCGTCCGTCTTGGTCGCGTCGGCTTTCGTCACCGTGACGGCCGTGGTCTTCAGTTCGGGTTTCGCGGCGACCGGCTTGGCCGTGGCGGCCGCCTTGTCATCCAGCTTGGGCTCAGCGAGCTTGGGCTCGCTGGGCTTGGCCACACCGGCCTTGGGCG
>DATIDO010000756.1:0-5137 GCA_035456245.1 Polyangiaceae bacterium | reverse complement strand
GACCTCCTCCCGCCAAAAGACTCGAAAGATTCCTACCGCCCCAGGTACTCCGAAGTTGCCGCACAAATGGGTTGCTTCCAGGAGGGTGCCGAGCCCGCCCTTCGGATTCCTCCTGTGGAGCAGCTCTGGCGCGACCACCTCCTCGCGGGTGCCATCCTGATCCATTCGGAGCAACCCCATGACGAGGGCTACTTCGTCCTCGTCCACCCCGAGATCAACGAGGCCTGCACCCAGGCCGTTGCGAGCTACCGTGCGTGCCTGAGCAACGACGACACCTTCAAAGTCTGGACTCTCGATGCGGTCGTCGAGGCTCTCCTGGAGCACGCAGACTACGACTGGGCGTGGACGATCCGGGACCGCTACGTGGACTTCTACAGGGTCGATCACGCCTATCAGGACCACTACGTCGCGCAGACGACGGCCTCGGCCCGAACCGTGCGTATCGAGCTCAGCGACATCCAGGCACGGGAGGGACATCGAGTCTGGTTCCGCCCTTCCAGCTCGGGGTTTGCGATGGTGGGGCTCTTGCCGGGAAAGCCCCAGCTCGGCACCTCCTACGACTCGACGAATAGGCTCCGTGGGGACTTCGAGGCGGAGTTCGCGGTCCATTGCGATGGCCCTGGCCCGAAGCGAGTGACGCCAGAGAAGGCCCTCCAGAGCTTCCTTGTCTCCAGCGCCCTAGCCAACGGCAGACAACTCGAGTCCATCGATGAAAGCCTAGTCTTCCTCACCGACGAACTCGTCATTCCCAGCATCTACGGGGATCAACGCCTTGATGTCCTGGCCCTGAGGCGACTACCTGATGGGGCACGCCTGGCACTCGTCGAGCTGAAGTCCGAAAGGGCCCTGACGGAGCTGCTACGACAGACGAGGATCTATGCCGAATTCCTCGACAACCATCGTGACGCGCTCGCGGGACTGGCATCAGCCATCCTCGGTGAGGACATCCTGATCACGGAGCCGTGCGAACGCTGGGTGATCTGGCCCTCAGCAGGAAGCCCTGGACCTGATCCTCGAACGAAAGACTTCGCTGATGCTGGGGTTCGAGTGGTGTCGTACCGCATCGTGAATGACGGCTTCGGTTTCGACATCGGACCAGAACTCCGCTGATATTTTCCGGAGCACGTTCCCCTGGGGCGCAGCGCGCGGGTGATAGGCTTCGCCGCGTGGACGTTGTGAGTAAGGAAGGTTTTCGTCGGCAGCTAGATGGAGTCGCGCTCGGGACTCTCTTGGCCGGGCTAGCGACGGGGGGCTGTAGCTCGTTTCCAGAAGGGCAGTGGGAGGAACGGAAGAGTGGCGACGTCTCGCTCTTCGTGCACCCCGCCGACCGGGTGTGTCGTGGCGTGGCCCCACGCTTGGGGAAGCTGCGAGGACTGATCGGAGACAGGCTGGGGCTCGACTCAGGACCGTTCGAGTACTTCTTCAGCAAGGAGGGGGCAGAGGTGCAGGCGGCATGTGGCATGTCTGACGTAGGAGGGTGTGCCTTCCCGGACTCCGGCCGTGCATGGTACTCGGGTCCTGATGGTGTCTCAGCTCACGAGCTTGCACACTTGACGGCGGATCAGTCCATGGTGCCGCTTGCTCTCACGAGCGAGGGGTTCGCTCAGCACTTCGACGACCGATACCGCCTTCCTTGGGGCGATGCGGATCCATTGGCTACCATCTCGGATGGTAGCTTCATCGGGCACGGCGTTTTCATGGGCGCCGTGATCGAGAAGGTCGGGTATGGAGGAGCTTTGGAGCTACACCGAAGGGCCTTCGAGGGAATGTCCGCCTCTGACTTCGATGCCCTCATGAAAGAAGTCGTAGGCATCGGAGCCCAAGACTTGGCGGCCGAGATGCGGGCGACTTCCTACTCCGGAGGTCCACCATTCGCTCGCTGCAACGCGACGGAGCCAAGGCAGGTCGTGCCAGGAGTTCCGTGGATCCGCTCGATCGATTGCGAAGCCGACGCGCTAGGGTTCGAGGGTGGCGCTCAGACTCTGGACACAATCCGTGTGAGCCCCGGCTTGTATGAGTTGGATGCCGTCAACGCCGTCGACATCCAAGGCTGCGACGTAGGCAAGGACCTGCCGGGAGCTGGGGGACCGCGACTCTATTTCGGGGCTCTGGACGAGTCGATCTATAGCGTGCGACAGAGCAAGAAGGCATCGGGTGAGACTTCGCTCCTCCTTCGCAACTGGGTACCGTCGGACGCTTGCGCCCCGGGAGGCGCGTCGGAGCCCTACTTGGTGCGCAGCCAGCACAACCGCATCCGGGTCGATATCGACCGCGCCGTAGCGATCCCGCTGGAGTTCGAGGTCCCAATGGAGGTGGCGTCCTTCAACCGGCCGATCGCTACTTTGTGCGATGCGGATTGCCAGTGCTCCGAGATCGATATCAATGCGAATGGCGCAACGCGTGTCGACCCCGGGAAAGTCTATTGGCTCGTTACTCCAGCGACCAACTCCGACGCCGCCGGCTATGTGGACCTTTCTGCAATCTGAGAAGAAGCGAAGCAAGACCGAGACCAGCGTCAGTGAGGCCCTTCGTGAGCGGAGGCCGCCGGCCTGGAGTGTTCAAGGATGATCTTGCGGGCGTCGGCACTCGAACTCCTGCCGAAAGTCGTGCCGAAACTGGAGTCCGCTCGGGTCCCTTCGTGTCCTCTCCTGTCCCATCGGCTCGAGCCGCTCAAAAAGCAAAAACCCGCGAGTGCTCGCGGGCTTCTGCATGATTCAGGGCGGAGGCGAAGGGATTCGAACCCCTGGTGGAGTTACCCCCACGGCGGTTTTCAAAACCGCTGCCATCGACCACTCGGCCACGCCTCCGTCGGGGCTTGTCACCCACGGAGGCGAGCCTCGTCAAGCTGCAGCCAGCCGATTCGGCCTGGATGCGGAGAGCGGGCTGGGGCGGTGTGGAGCAGCAGTTTCCCGCACAGCGAGCCCATCTCTCGGGAGCGCAACAGTCGCCGAGCCTGTGAAGTCCGCCGCGTGAGTTCGAGCGAACCGAGCCGAAGTCGCGCAGGGTTGGGATCCGCTTTCTGGCGTTGTCGAGTTCGGGGACGACGACATCGACGTCATGCGTGACGCTGGGGCAGCTACGGAAATAGTGCAGCGCAGCACCGGCTCTTGTGGCACGTGGTGGAGGAACCAAACGTCCGAGGCACGGAGTGCTCACACAGCGCGAGCGCGGCGGCGGCTAGGAGCGCCATTGACCCGTGGGCCGGGCGTCCGGTAGCTTGCGGGGAACTCCATCCAAGAGTCCGGCTGTCCGCGCTCTGGGTCACTCCTCGAGCAACGACGATGCTGCGCACTAGCCGACTTCTCCTTCCGATCACCTTCGTTCTGTTTTTGGCTGGCGAGACGCTGGCGGCACCTGCCGACGCGCCTCCGACAGCGGCTGGCTCCACCGAGCGGGTCGAACTCGAAGAGGCGGCCGCTCCCAGTGCCGCCGACATCATGGCGCGCCGGAAGAAGGCCCTCCTCGACTACGACACGGGCGCCACGGACGAAGCCTTCGACGGCATGCGCGCTGCGGTCCTCGGCTGTGAAGAGGCTGGCCCCGAGATCTGTCCTGACGCCTCACGCGCGGTGCTCTACCGCGACCTCGGCATCATTCTCGCGCAGGGAAAGGGTCGCCACGACGCAGCGGTTCAGGCGTTCAAGAAATCCCTCGTGCTCAAGCCGAACATCACGATTCCCGAGGCATACTCGACGGCGAAGACCAGCGGTGCGTTCCGCGCCGCACAAGGTCACGAGCCTGCGCCGCCCGCCGCAGGTGCCGAGACCGCGACGGCCAAAGCCGCAGCCCAGGAGCCGGTGGCGAGCCGTCCGGACGACGACAAGATGGGCTTCGTCCTGTTCGACGCCGTCGGGCGCGTCGGCTGGGGTACCGCACAGACCTGCAGCACCTATTGCTACACCACGGGCTACTTCTTCCAGGGCGTCGGCGTCGATGTGACGATCGGCTTCACGCCCGCTCACGGCGCGTTCGCCATCGCGGCCGAAGTGGGCGGCGGCGCCTACACGTCGAGCGGCTCCGGCACCGGATACCTCGACGCGAGCTTGTTGCTCGGTGCGATCCTCCGCACGAGTGAGCCGGGACATTTCGGCTATGTGCTGGGCGGAGCAGCGCTCCAGCCGTTCACGCAGAGTGCGGGCGGTGGGTTCTTCGGTGGACGGTTCGTGGGCGGATACAACTGGGGAGGGTTCGACCTGGGCGGCACGATCGACGTGGGTTCGCTGAGCGGATACACCGCTCTGATGTTTGGATTGCGCTTGGGCTACGGCGGTCTCTTCTGACTTCGTTCTGCGCAGGGCCCCAATGCCAGGGCGATGGGGCACTCAGAGGAGAGTCTCGATGGCGATTCCGCGCCCGGGGCGAGAGCGGGCCTTGTCGATGAATCGGGCGAGGCGGCCGAGCTCCTGGCGATCGGCCGGCTCGGAGCGGCTGCTGCCGATGACGGTGGCGAGCTTTTCCGAGAAGGTCGCGAGGTGCTCGGGGCCGAGCAGGATGGGGTTGGATTCGCCCGGTATGCCCAGCCGAGAGGTGAGGCGAGGGGAGCCGTCGAACACGTCCTTCACCCAAGGCTCATCGCCATCGTGAAGCCGAACGGTACGCTCGAGTGTGACCCAGGTGTCACCATCGCCCAGACTCGCCCTTCCGGGGTCGTCGAACGAAGCCAGGACGGCGAGCGGGTAGGCTGCCGCACTCAGGGCGCGAGGGGCCAGGAACGTCCTCAGGTCGACGTCCGGGAGTGACGCGATGCGCCCGAGCGCCTCGAGGCCCCTGCCGTGAATGAGGCGAAGTTCTTCATCGCGAGGCAGCAGCAGTGCCGCGCGAATGCACTCCAGAGAGGAGGGTGAGAGCTTCCGCCACTTCAGCGCCTCTTCGATGGCGGTTCGCACCGCAGCGTATTCGCTGGAGCGATAGAGTTGGAAGCGAAGCTCACCAGCCAAAGTCCGCAGCCTTTCCGAGCACGCTGGCCAGCGCACGCGCCTCTCGCTCGAGAGCTGCCGTCCGCACTTCGTCGTCGAGGGGCGCGAAGTCACGGCGGGCCTCGTTCACCGCAACGAGCACCTCGGGAGGATGCGCCGCGAGATGCTTGCGCCGGATGCGTAGCCGTTCCTCGATGAGGTTGCGTACGTCCTGCACGTCC
>DATIDO010000755.1:0-2094 GCA_035456245.1 Polyangiaceae bacterium | reverse complement strand
GAGCGTGGTGTCGAACTCCGCCTCCAAGGAAGCCACCTTGTAGCGGGCTGCGGACAGGCGCTGATCGTCGCCTTCGCCGACGGGCGAGTCGACCAAGCGCAGCAGCGCGCCGCGGGTGAGCGAAGACAGTGGACGCAGGGCCACCACCGCCAGACCCAGCGCCGCGGCACGTTCGAGCCGGCTCGGCTGACCGAGCAGCGCGTCATGTTCGGCTGCGTTCACCGGAAGCGCGAGCCAGCGTAAGCCGTGCTCGGCGCCGCCCACCGAGCGCGCCAGGGCGACCAGTCGCTCGGGTTCGAGTTCCTCTCGTTGGCCGTTGGTGAGCACGCCGTAGGCGCCCACGCGGCCGCGCTGCCGCTCGCGTTCGAGCAGGGCAAAGGCACCGGACAATGCGCTCTCCAGCTCGGTCGTCGCGACACCGGCGAGCAGCAGGTGCTCGGGGCTCTGGATCAAGCACACGTCCAGGGTCTCGAGCCCCAGTCGCTCCAGGGAGCCGTCGAGTTGGGTCACCAAGAACTCGGGATCGAGCGAGAAGGCGCCCTCCGGCCAGGGTTGGCCCGAATCGAGCGAGACCGTGAAGAGCGGGGAAGCGCCGCTCTGGCGTCGCCGCTCCAACTCTTCGGCCTCCACGCCGAGGGCCACGCCGAGCTTCGAGGCGACGACGATCTCGTCGCGGGCCGTGTCGCCGCGACGGATGGCCGCCGCCAGTTCTTCACCCAAGAGGCGCTCGCTGTCGCCCCAAGCGAAGGCAGGTGACGTGTCGAAGTAGTTCGAGCAGCTGCGCAGGGCGAGCGCGAGCGCGTCGCGGTGGGCGGGCAGGTCGAGGCCCACGCGGTAGCCGCCGAAGGCCAGGCGGCTGATGGTCAGCTGGTCGTGCCGAAAGAACGCGCTGTCGTGCGCCGCGCCGTCCAGCGAGTGGCGCTCGCGGAAGCGAGCCGTGCCAGCGGCCGTGGCGCGCCCCGGGAGTCGCTCACGGCCCAGCTCCCGCGAGGCCGAAGCTCGGCGGCGCGCGTCGAGGGCATCGAGCTCTCTCTGCCAGTCGCCGGCCTGATTGGTAGGCCGGGAGCAGACGTGATCGCGGCACACGTAGGCGGTTGGTTCGCCGTCCAGGAGCGTCTTGCCTCGGGCCAGAGGAGACGCCGATTCGCCTTGGTCGTCGGCTCGCGCAACGACGCGGTTCGGCAGGTAGCGGGTCGCCACGACGCGTTCCAGCTCGTCGAACTCGTCGGCATCGAACGAACCACAGAAGCTGAGCTCCCAGGTCGGCTCGAGCAAGAAGTCCACCACGGCGAGCAGGGTAGTGTGGGCGCGCGGTTCGCGCCGTAGCGCCGAGCCGTAGGAGCGCACGATGTCCACGGCGCGCTGCCGGTACCGTTCGCCCAGCCCGTGCGCGCCGAGGCGAGCCAACGCGCGAGCCGCCAGGGCATTGGGGCTGGGGAGGGCGCCGTCGCTGCCGGGCTTGGGATGGGCGATCAAGCGGCGCTGATCGGTGGCGACGTGTTCGAGCGCACCGGCAGCTTCCGAAGAGAACTCGCGCAGCATGCTCTCGGCCAGCTCTCGGGCGCTGCTCAGGAACTCGTCCCCTCCGGCAGCCTCGTAGAGCGAGAGCAAACCATCGGTCAGGGCCGCGTAGTCCTCCAGGAACGCGGGGCCGCGCGCCTGTCCAGACCTCGAGCCTCGCAGCAAGCGGCCCGATTCGTCCCGGTGGTGAGCGAGCAGATAGCGGGAGGCGCGGCGCGCCGACTCCAGGTAGCGCTGGTCACCGAGCACCCAGGCGCCCAGCGACAAGGCGCGGATGGTCAAGCCGTTCCAGGCAGTGAGCACCTTGTCGTCCACGTTGGGCGGCACTCGTCCACTGCGATGGTCGAGCACGAGCTGCCTGGAGTGGGAGACGCTCTCGGCCAATCTGCCCGGCTCGATGCCGAGCTCGCGCGCCACCTGTTCCAAGGAGCGGCGCAGCGTAAGCACGTTCTTGCCTTCGAAGTTCCCCTCCTCGGTGACGCCGTAGTAGGCGGCGAAATGTGTCGCGGCCGGCTCGCCCAACGTACGGCGCAGCTCGGCCGCGCTGAAGACGTAGTAGCGGCCCTCTTCGCC
>DATIDO010000754.1:0-23174 GCA_035456245.1 Polyangiaceae bacterium | reverse complement strand
CCCGAGGGTCTACCCATCGACGTGTTCGACAGCATTCGAGCCGGCGTGGCGAGCAATCGATCGCAGTTCTTCCTCGATCTGGCCGGGCCCTTCTACAGCCACAATCGGCCCGGCGCGAAGGTGAGCAAGGGACTCGAACAGGCCTTCTGGTTGCAGGGCATGGCCGGCGGAATCAAGGGCCTCTACGACTGCATCCACGAGTTCTCCGAGGTCGACTACACCGCCGACCTCGCCAAGATCGACATTCCCGTCTTGTTCCTGCATGGCGACGACGACCAGATCGTGCCGATCCAGGCTGCTGCCCAGAAGGCCGTCGGCTTGACCCGCCAAGGTCGCCTCAAGGTCTATCCAGGCGGCTCTCACGGCCTGCCCGAGACCGAACCCGAGCAGTTCAACCACGACCTGCTCGCTTTCATCCAGGAGCTCTGATCGGGCCGGGATTCGAAAAGGGCTCCGTCTGGGCTGGCTCCGTTCGAGCCGACTCCAACTCGGCGGAGCCCGACTCGGAGCGGCCAACTCGGCGGAGCCCGACTTGCTCGGGCCAAAGGCGTGCGATAGGGCCATGCACTGGCCCATGACGGACGCGACTCCCGCCACTCCTCCAACCGGCTCCGCCGTCGGGCGCTTCTTCCGTCGCCACGCTGGTGAGTTCGCCTTCTTCGTCGTTGCGCTGGTGGGGCTCCACCTGTGGCAAACGCGAGGCCTCGCCTCTGGTCCCCTGCCAGCGACCGAGCTGACCACGCTGGACGGCACGGCTGTCCGTGTCGGCGAGGCTGGCCAGGGCCCCATGGTGCTGCACTTCTGGGCCACCTGGTGCGGGGTTTGCCGGGCCGAGGAGGGCAACGTCGTCGAGCTGAGCCGTCACGCTCGGGTCGTGACCATCGCCACGCAATCGGGCAGCGGCCGCAAGGTGGCGGCCTACCTGGCGCAGCGCGGCGTCGACTTCCCCGTGGTCGTGGACGAAGGCGGGGAGCTGGCGCGCCGCTTTGGCGTCGACAAGTTCCCCACGACCTTCTTCCTGGACGACGACGGCCAGGTTGCCTCCGCCGAGGTGGGCTACACCAGCGCCTGGGGCATGCGCCTGCGCAGCTGGTGGAGCCGTTGGTGAGGCGCCGGGCCAGCGCGAAGCCGGGCCCCAACCACCTTCGAATCAAGCAGCGCTGGGAGTCGGTGCCGCAGCCAGCCGGAGCGCTTCCGCCCGCTCGCTGACGACGCTCACGTTCTCCTCGGTCGAGTCCAACTCCTCGATCCAGGAATTGCCCACGCTTGGCGTACCCGTGACCCACACGCGGCCGTCGGTCCCGGTCCAGCGCGCCAACGCGCGACGCAACGTGGCCGCTCCCGAAGCGTCGATCGTGGTGACTCGGGAGAGATCGACGACCAAACGCGACGTGGGCTCGAGCCCCTCGAGCAGCTCGCCCAGTCGTTGCTGACCCGCAAAGAAGAGCGGCCCGTGGAGCTCCAGCACCACGACGTCGCCCTGGCGTACCTGCCGAGCGCTGGCCTGTAGGGTGAGGCCCTGCTGACGGACGAAGTGGGCGAGCGCCCCGCCGGCGCCGATGGCGACGCCCAGCACGAAGTCCGTCGCCAAGATGCCGACCGTCGTACCGACGAAGATCAGCGCCTCCACTCGGTCGAGCCGCCACAACCGCGCCAGGCCTCGCCAATCGATCAGGCGATAGCCCACGACCAACAGCACCGCCGCCAGCGACGCGATGGGCACGTGCTCCACGTGGCTACCGAGCCAGAGCACGACCAGCGCCAAGCCAACCGACTGGACGAGCGGCGCGAGCCGGGTAGTGGCCCCCGCCTCGACGGCGGCCATGCTGCGTACCACTGCTGCCGCCACCGGCATGCCGCCGAAGGTAGCGCTCGCCACGTTGGCCAAGCCCTGCGCCACCAGCTCCTGATCCGTTCGCGTGCGCGCACCGCCGATGCGAGCCTCGACGCTGAGCGCGCACAGGATCGAGTCGAGTGAGGCCAGCAGCGCGAGCGCCAGGGCCTCGGGAAACAGCGTGCGCAAGTCGAGCCCAGCGAAGCTGGGGATGGCCGGCAACGGAAAGCCCGACGTCACGGCGTCGACCGTCGGCACGTCGTGCGGAATGAAGGCGACGAAGGCCGAGCCGACCACCAGCGCCACCAAGGGCGCAGGCACCCGCCGCGCATAGCGCACCATGGCGATGAACGCGGCCAGCGTGACCAAGGCCACGACCATCACGTGGGGGGCAAAGTCGCCGAGCGGCAACTCGCCGGCCAGAACGGCCGAGGAAAGGCGCGGCACTTCGAGCCCCAAGACTCGCGGGATCTGACTATCGAAGACGAGCAGACCCACCGCGGCCAAGAAGCCGCCGACGACAGGTGTGGGCACCAGCGCGAGCAACCGGCCCAGGCGCAACAGACCGAACGCGATCTGCAGCAAACCGGCCAAGATGGTCGCCCACAGCAAGCCGGAGAACCCATGCTCGGCCACGATGGCCAGAGTGAGTGGGGCGAGGGCCACCTCGGGGCCCGTGACCTGCAGGCGCGAACCACCGAGCAGCGCGCTCAAGATGCCGGCAACCGCGCCGCTCACCAAACCCGCCGCCGGGGGCAGGCCGCAAGCGAGCGCCAACGCCAAGTTGAGCGGCAACGCGACCAACATGGTGCTGAAGCCCGCAACGACGTTCGTCGGCACACGATCGCGCATGTCGAGCCACGAGGCCCACGTGAGGTGCGCCGCCTCACTCCAGTAACGGCCGGTTGCCTTGTTCGAAACCATCTCGCTCTGCCTTTCAGGATGCGTGCCAACGTCGACCGATCACGCCCTCGCGACAGCCAGAGTCACAAGCGCCACGCCCGTCGCATCATTCCCGCGCTCGGATTGATTTCGATGCTTTCGCGCGCTCGCGCGTGAACCATCGCGCACTGTTGTCAGTCGCCGACACCCGACACCGAGTGTTGGTCATTCGCTACGACATTGCCGGGCCATCAGAATGTGAAAGTCTCGAGTGGATGCCGAACGAAGCCACGCAGTCCGAGCCGCACGTTTTGGTCGTCGACGACGACGCCGAGCTCTGCGAGCTCATGCAGCTGCGCCTGGAGCACCACGGATTTCAGGTCGGTTTGGCGCAAACGGCGCCTGCCGCGTTGGCCTCGCTCGCGCGACAGCGCGCGGACGCGGTCGTGCTCGATTTGCGCCTGGAGACGAGCGACGGCCTCGATCTCTTGCTCGAGCTGCGCGACTTGCAGCCGGATCTACCCGTCATCGTGCTCACTGCACACGGCTCGATCGAGACGGCCATCGAGGCCACGAGGCGGGGTGCGTTCGGCTTTCTCACCAAGCCCTTCCGTGACGACGAGCTACTGCAGAAGCTGAACCACGCGGCCCAACGCACCGCGCTGCGTCGCGAGCTCGGCACGCTGCGTCGCATGGTCGACGAAGAAGGCGTGAGCCGCCGACTGCTGGGCGCATCGCCGGCGCTGGTCCGTGCTCGCGAGCTGATCTCTCGCGTGGCGCAGAGCGACGTGAACGTACTGATTCAGGGCGAGTCGGGCACGGGCAAAGAGATCGCAGCGCGCACCATTCACGAGCAATCCTCACGCAGCCGCGCGCCCTTCGTGGCGCTCAACTGTGGCGCGCTACCGGCCGAGCTGCTGGAGACCGAGCTGTTCGGGCACGTGCGCGGCGCCTTCACCGGCGCGGTCCGCAACAAGGAAGGCCTGCTCTCCGCAGCCGAAGGCGGCACACTCTTCTTGGACGAGATCGGCGACGCCCCGCCAGCCGTGCAGGTCAAGCTCCTGCGCGTGCTCCAAGAGCGCGTCTACCTCCCCGTAGGCTCGACCGAAGATCGCGCCACGAACGTTCGCATTCTGGCCGCGACCCACCGCGATCTGGCGCAAGCCGTCCAGGCCAAGACGTTCCGCGAAGATCTGTTTTATCGCCTGCACGTCGTGCCGCTCACGCTGCCGACGCTGCGCGACTGCCGAGAAGACATTCCGCTCCTGTTCGAGGTCTTCCTGGGGCGTGCGGCGGCCCGACACGGGGTGGCCCCCTGCCACGTGCATCCCGACGCGCTCCGTCTGCTGCTCCGACACGAATGGCCCGGCAACGTTCGAGAGCTCCAGAACGTCGCCGAAGGTGCCACGGTCTTGGCCGGCGGTGGCGAGCTCGACGCTCGGCGCCTCGCTCCCCTGCTCCGGCTCTCGCCGAGCGAAGCTGGCCTTGCGGGCGATGCTGACCTGACGAGCACTGGCCTTGCGGGCGCATCCGCCGCGGCGGCTTCCGCTCCGGCGGGCAGCGAGCTGGAGCTCCACCTGCGCGGCCTGCCGAACGACTCGTTCCCTTCCTTGCGCTCGGCGCGCGAGGCGTTCGATCGCGTCTACTTGAACGAAGCGCTCCGTCGTTCACGCGGCAACGTGAGCGCGGCGGCCAAGCTGGCCAGTCGCAACCGCAGCGACTTCCACGAGCTGCTGCGGCGTCATGACATCTCGGCTGCGGAGTTCCGCAATCAGCGGCCCGAAAGCCGAGGAGAGCGGCGGGTCGAGCCGCCTGCCCTCACGGGCCTCACGGGGCGGGACGCCCCAGCTGTTGCATCAACCACGTGAAGGCCGGACGCGGGACGCCAGCTTGGCTCATCAGGCCCGACTCGGGAGCCTGACTCCAGGTCTTGCCGCGCACCCAGCCCCAGATCGTGAGTCCGTGGATCCATTCGGTCTCCAGGAAGTACGGGACCTGCTCCTGGTACTTGGTCAGCTGCGCCTGATCGTCGGTCGTGCTGATGTCGTACTCGGTGATGTAGACGGGCAACCCCGTGTCGTCGTGTAGCTTCTGGATCAGCGTCTTCATCGTGCTCGTGCTGACCGAGGCGTGATCCAAATCGTGAGCCTGCGCGCCGATGGCGTCGATGGGGCCGCCGTTCTCGAGCACGGTCTGGACGATCGAGATGAAGTGGGCGTTGTCGCCCGACCACTCGATGTTGTTGTAGTCGTTCAGCACCAGAACGGCGTTCGGGCAGTACTGACGCGCCCACTTGAAGGAGTTGGTGATCCAGGCCCAGTTGCCGTTGGTGCCGCCGCCGATGGCGCCGGAGTAGTTCGGCTCGGTGTGAGGCGGAGGCTCGTTCACCACGTCGATCACCTTGGTGTTGGGGTAACGCTGGCAGAACGACTGAATCCAGGTCTTCACCTGCGCCTCCGTCGGCGTGCCGCTCGGCTGTTGGCTGCCCCACACGAAAGCGTGCTGCTTGAAGACGATGTCGTGGTCCTCGGCGTAGTCGTAGATGGCGTCGAGCGTGCCCCAGTTGAAGGCGCTGGCCGGCGTCGACTGCACCGAGCCCCATTTGCCCGCGTTCTCGGGCGTCACCTGATCCCAGTGAGTCGCGAACGACTTGCCGGCAAAGTCCATCTGGTTTTCGGTGGTGATGTTGCCGACGAACTTGCCCAGAGCAGCCTCGCCGCCCGTACCCACTGCGCCGCCGGTCGCAGCCGCACCACCCGTCGCAGCCGCGCCACCCGTCGCTCCGCCTGCACCTGGCACCCCGCCACTGCCGGGCAATCCACCCGACCCGCTACCCCCCGATGCGAGGCCGCCTCCACTCCCGTCGCCACCGAACCCGTCGTCGCCCTCTCCCCCACAAGCCGTGAGGAGCGGCGACGCCAAGAGCGCCAACAAGGGCATGGAGACGAGGGCGAACCAAGAGCGAGAAGGGGACAACATGAGAGCGGCAGGGAAGCGCCTCCATGGTCTTGGGTCAACTTTCGAACTGGCTGCAATCATCCGCCGACAGCGAATCGGTGAGGCTTCGATGCAGCGGGTTCGCAGGCTCCCGCCAGCGCTCCACAGCTCCGCACCCGCGCAACCGCGCAACCGCTACGTCCCGCAGAACGTCCGGTAGGTCCACTGTTCGTCACCGGGCGCTTGGCGCAGATCAGCCAACTCCGGCTGGTCGTCGAAGGGACGGCGAATGGCCGAGAGCAACCGATCGAAGGCGCTCCGATCTCCCTGCTCGGCCGCAGCCAACGCTTCCTCGACCCGGTGGTTGCGGGGCACGAACGCCGGGTTGGCGGTTCGCATCGCCTCGAGCTCCGCAGGCGCCTCGCCGCGGCGCGCTCGCCACGCCTCGAGCCAGGCTGCGGCCTCCGACGCGCCCTCCGACGCGCCCTCCTTCCAACCCGAGAGAAATGCCTCGGGAGCCGCTCCTGCCGCGACGTCGTAGAGCGCTCGGAAGGTGTTGGTGAAGTCGGCGCGCGCCCGAGCCATGAGGCCGAGCAGTCTGCGCAACAACGCATCGTCCGATTCTTCGTAGCCCGACAGCCCGAGCTTCCTGCCGAATGCCACGGCAAAGTGCCGATCGAAGCGTGACTCGAATCCAGCCAGTCGTTCGCGCAGCAGCGCAGTGGCGCGCTCGGGGTTCTCGTCGATGGCCGAAGCGAGGGCGATGCCGAGCCGGGTCACGTTCCACAAGGCGATCTCGGGCTGCTGATCGAAGGCGTAACGACCGCGCTCGTCGATCGAGCTGAAGACACGGCCGGGCTCGAACGAATCGAGGAACGCGCACGGTCCGTAGTCGATGGTCTCGCAGGCGATCGAGCAATTGTCGGTGTTCATCACTCCGTGGATGAAGCCGAAGCTCATCCAGCGCGCGATCAGCTCGGCCTGCCCTTCGAGCACGTGCTCGAAAAGCGCGAGCGCGCGACCGAGCGGAGCCGGTCGTTCGGGGCAATGCCGCTCGTAGGCGTAGTCGGCCAAACGCTGCACCGCGGCAACGTCGCGCCGCGCAGCGAAGTACTCGAACGTGCCCACGCGCAAGTGACTGCTCGCAATTCGGGTCAGAACTCCGCCCGGGCGGGGTCGCTCGCGCCAAACGGTGTCACCCGTTGCCACCGCTGCGAGGGACCGAGTCGTGGGTACGCCCAGCGCGGCCATGCCTTCGCTCACCAGATACTCTCGCAAGACCGAGGCCAGCGTCGCGCGGCCGTCGCCGCCCCGCGAGAACGGCGTGCGTCCGCTCCCCTTGAGCTGAACGTCGTAGCGTCGACCATCGCGCCCGATCGTCTCACCCAACAGGATGGCGCGACCATCGCCCAAGCTGGGCACGAAGTGGCCGAACTGGTGTCCCGCGTAGGCGAGTGCGATGGGCAGCGAGCCCGGAAGCACGCGGTTGCCGGCCCAGACGGAGACGAACTCGGCCGAGGAGAACTCTTCGGCGCTGCCTCCGAGCAGCGTGGCGAGCGGTTCGTTCAAGGCAAAGAGCGACGGCTCACGGACGGGCGTGGGCTCGACGGGCGCGAAGAAGTGCTCGGGCAGGCGAGCGTAGGTGTCGTCGAACGAGAGCGGCATGAGCTGGGTAGGGGTGCGGGCGGACGAGCCAGAGGGGCTGCTCAGCGCGCAGGTCGGGGGGGCGGAGGTTCCGATAGCGCGGCCTCGTCGAAACGCACGGTGTGACCTTCGGCGCGGTCCAGCGAAACGTAGATGAAGCTGCCCGGCTGGACCCGCGAGAGCCAACGATTGGGCAAATCGTAGGTCAGCCGGGCCTCGATGGTGGCGCCACCCGGCGTAGCGACGCGCAGCGTCAGCTCGATGCACTCGTGGTCGTCGCTACCGAACCAGCAGAAGCCCTCGTCGAGCCGACGAATCTCGGCGACGCGTCGTTCGCCCTCCCGAACGGCTGCCGCATAGCGGTAACCCTGGACGGCGTTCGCGCCGAGCGCGAGCAACAACAGACCGAAGGCTCCGCCGAGGAACAGCCCCAGTCGGCTCGGCCTCCCCAGCGCGAGGATGAGCTCATCGACGGACGCGCGCTCCTCGTCGGTCCCGGCGGCCTCGCGCTTCCGTAGCAACCGCTCGACCAGCGCCGCGTGCGAGCCTCTACGGCTCCGTAGCTGCTCGACCTTCCGAGCAACGGTCTCGGGTAGCGGGCTCGTCACCCGCTCACTGTAGGAGTCCCTTCAGGGGGCTGGCCAGTCGACCTCGGGAGCCTCGTAGAAGCCGACGGGCCAAGCGCGCAGCCGCCGCCCATGGAGCGCCAAGCGCTCCCGGTATTCGCTCCAGCTGCGCCCCGCCGCCGGCGACCAACCCACCTCGGCGTGCCCGGCCAGTCGAGGGAAGGCCAACAGATCGATGTCGGCGCGGCTCGCCACGGTCTCGGTCCAGAGCGCCGTCTCGATGCCGAGCACCCGATTGGCGGGGACGCCGACGCGCTCGGGGTTCCATCCGTAGGCGTCTTGCACGGAAACGAGGCCGGCCCAGTCTTGCCCCACCGGGGTGTCCTCGTCGTATTTCATGTCCAGGTAGGCGCGCTGCGCCGGCGACATGATCAGGAGCTGGCCCGCGGCGACGGCGGCTTGCGCGGCGTCACCGTGATCGTCGTGCCAATGCTGCGCCAAGCTGCTGGGGTCGAGCCCAGCACGCGCCGACTCGGCCCACCCGACCAGGATCTTTCCATGGTCCCGAACGATCGCTTCCACGTCACGCAGGAAGGTCGCGTACTCGTCGGGGTCGCTGGCCAGCGCTTCGTCCCCGCCCACGTGCAGGTAGGGGCCGGGCGTGATCTCGGCCAGCTCGGCCACCACGTCTTCGACGAAGTCGAGGGTATCGGGACCGCCGAGCCACAAGCTGCTGAAGCCCACCTCGGTGCCACGGTAGGGCCAGGCGCGCGGGGCCGCGCCGCTCTCCGATAGCTCGGCCGGGTAGGCGGCGAGCGCGGCGTTGGTGTGACCTGGCAGATCGATCTCGGGCACGACGACGATGGACCGAGCCCGCGCGAAGGCTACGATCTCGGCGAAATCGGCCTTGGAGTAGAACCCGCCCACGCCACTGCTCACCTCCGAGGTCGCCCCCACGCTGGTGAGCTTCGGCCAGGAGTCGATCTGGATGCGCCAGCCCTGATCGTCGGTCAGGTGGAGGTGCAGTCGGTTCAGCTTGTGAAAGCTGGCGAGCTCGATCAGCCGGAGGATTTCGGTCTTGTCGAAGTAGTTGCGCGCGACGTCGAGCATGAAGCCTCGCCACGCGTACGTCGGGCGATCGGTCAGCCGCACGTGCGGCACCGCCCAGTCGACGCCAGCTGCTTGCTGCGGTGATTGGGCTTCGGCCGGCAACAACTGGCGCAACGTCTCGGCGCCCCAGTGCAGACCGGCCTCGGTCCGGGCCTGGATCTCGACGCGCCCGCAGCCCACCTCGAGCCGGTATTCTTCGTCGCCCAGGCTCGCCTCGTTCACCTGACGCAGCACGATGTCGTGACCACCACCGCATTCGTGATCGAGCGGCAGCGGGAGCCCCGTCGAGCGCCGCAGTGGCTCGGCCAACGCCGTTGCCATGGCCTCGAAGGCGGGATCGACGACGATGCGCGAAGCGGCGTCGAGCTGCAGGGAGCCGTAGCCGAGCTGTGTGGAGACCGGCTGCGGGATCAGCCCGAGCGGTCCCACCTGCGTCCCGGGTCCCGCGAAGATCTCCGGGCATGCGGTCTCGACCGGTGCAGCCTCGGGGCAGCTGAAGGCCGGAGCCACCGGACTACCCCCCGTACCCGCACCCGTGCCTCCCGTGGCCGCGGCTCCCCCTCCGGCGCCGCCCACGTCGGTGTCCGTGGCGCTGGCGTCGCCCGAGCCGTCGCAAGCAGACGCGCAGCCGAGCAGGGTGGTGAGCGAAGCGACAACGGAGAAGGCACGGAGGCTCATCGAGTTCGAGTCTCCGTCCAGCTCGGCGTCGGGCTGGGCCCAATCGCTCCAAATGGAGTGACGATTCACCTCTCGCCCGGCGTTCGGACTTCGCCCGACTGCGAGCACTGGCCCTTCCAACCGATCCGGCTGGATTGTTCTAGCGCAGTCCGAACGTCACGGATGACTCCCATCGACTCGATAGCGGGCCATGTCGATGTGGAAGTGATCGCGATGCGCCTTGTCCCAGTAAGGGCCGAGCGACACGCTGACCAAGTCGCGAGCGAACGCTTGCTCACCCAGCGCGCGCAAGAAACGCGAGCGGGCATCCGGCGGCTGCTGATCGAGTACGCCGAAGTGCTTGGCCACGTTCACACGGCGACCGTCTTCCAGCTGGAACTCGGAGAGATCGATGGCGTTGCCGTAGCTGTGCTCGCTCACGTAGTCGAAGCGCACCATCTTGCGACAGTTGTAGGTGCCCACGTGCGTCAGGCGCACGACCTTCTTGCCCAGCTCGCGCTGCGCCAACTCTTGAACCAGCTCCTCCACGTCGGCGAGTGCGAGCGCCATGCGACAGGTCATCGTCGCTGGTGGGCTCAAGCGCATGCCCGTCGGACCTCGGGTGTAGACGACCGCATCGGGCGCCCCACACACGAACGCGCCCTTCGGTCCCTGACGCAGTGGTAGCTCGGCGGCACGAAAGGTGACTCCGCGCTCGCGGAGGAGCTCGTCACAGCGCTCGACCGCATCGGGCGGTGCGACGACGAAGTCGTTGGTAGGGTCGAGATCGGCCCAACCTCTCTGCGCGGGAGAACTGGCCGCGGGAGAACCGGGCGCGGGAGCACTGGCCGCGGCAGAACCCGACGCCGGAGCACTGGCCGCGGCAGGATTGGCTGCGGCAGGACCGACCTGCTCCGGCATGGCGGGCGCGCTCGTAGCTGCGGCCGAGCTCGCAGCGGGAGCCGACGTGGACTCAGCCGGTACACCACTCGCAACGGGGGCCTTCGAGCACGCCAAGAGGCACACTGCGCTCCAGCTCAACCAGTGTCCCCGTCGACGTTTCACGAGCCCCTCCACGAGTAGCAGTGTAGCAAGCAGCGACGACGACGGGAGACAGCGCCGTCAACGCGCCTTGCTGAACCAAATTCCGCGCTCGTCGCCTGACTCCACGACGAAGATCAGACCCGTCGCCGGCTTGTCGAGCTCGCTGTACTCGCGCACGCCAGAATGGATGGGGACCGTCAACCCCGAGGTGTGCACCTGCACCTCGAGCGTGCGCTCGGCCCCACGCACGTAGGCGAGGCCTCGTTCTTCGAACAGCGCGCGGGGCGTTCCGGCCCAGACGTCGCTGGCCAGCGAGGCTCCCACGCGACTTTCCGTCCGAGAAAAGACGAGCGGAAGCAGCACACCACGAAGGCCATCCTCCGAATCCGCCACCACCAGCGCGGAGTGGCTACCTTCCTCGAACTCCTCGCGCGTCGTCGTGAAGGTGAACGGGGTCCCCCCCGGAGAGACGAGCACCTTCGTCAGCAGCTCGGCTTCGCTCGTCAGCTCGCGCGGCTGACTCTCGACCTCGGGCAGCCCGTAGGTCGCCCAGATTGTCGCAGATCCATCCGCGTAGTCGCCCACGACCACACGCTGGCCATTCAATAGCCAGAACAACTCGACCACATCGTCGTGCAAGGGCGCGCCAAAGGGTAGTCCGTATTCTTCTCTCAAGGCGAAGTGCTGACCAATACCCTGATCGATGGACAGAAGAGCCTCGCTGGAGCGGAGGTCGCTGCTCCGATCGAACAGCCACGTGCGCAGGTCCTGCGTCAGTTCGATGCGATAGAGAAGGTCGTGCACGGCCTCGACCCCACGCTCCGCTCCGCCATCGACTCCGGCCTCCGCGCCTTCTGGATGCACCGCGAGCCAGATCAGGAAGTCGGGAGCGACATCCTGGGTCTCATCGTCGGTGTGCGTGCCCACGACGCCCACCGTGACGTCGCTCGGCGTGCCGGCGACGACCGGTCCCTCGAAACGAGTCGTGCCGACCAAAAGAACGACCCGCCGCTCCTCGCAAGGATCGAGGAACACGTACCTACCGGCGTCGCGAATCGGGTAGCAACCGGCATCGGACAGCTTGCGCGGCTCCCAGCCCGGCTCCAGCACCCACAGTCCCGTGTCCCCCACGAACCACAGCCCGTCGCTCGTGAAATCGCCGAGCTGGGTCACGCCCTCCCCGAGCACAGCCTCGTCGAAGAGTCCCTCGTCCGTCAGCCTGACGAGACTCCGATCCCGCCAAACATGGAGATGCTCGTCGAAAACACGCAACTCCCGAATCCCCTCGAGCACGCGCTCGACGGTTCGATCGTAGACGTCCAGCGCAAACACCTCGCCGCTCTTGGTGCGACCGTAATTCTTCCCGCGCAGGGAGCGGAGCGAAGACCACTGGAACTCTTCGATGGGCTCATGAAGGACTCGACAGTCGCGATCGACGAAGCCGAGTGTTCCGTACCCATCGCCGTCCTGATCGACGAAGGTCCATACGTTCGTATGATCACTCGAATCGTCGAGCCGCGGGTAGCGCTCGCCCCAGGGGAGTGAGTAGGTGAGCACGCCCAGATCGCAGACGTCGACGCCGTCTTCGCGACTCACCCGCCCCGATAGGACCCCACCCCAGTCCACGCTGACGAGTACGGTGTGGTCACCGTCGTCGTGGGGCGTATTGGCGCGAAAGGTGGTGCGTCCGCTGCTGTTGTCGAAGTGCAAGACGTCTCGGAAATCACCCGCGGCCAGCAGCACGCCGGGGGCATCGTAGCTGCCTGCCTCGCCACCCAGGAGCGAATCCCCCAGGTCCGCCAGCCCCGCTCCGATGTCGCAGCCCGTCACGGCCACTGCCGTCACCAGGACGATGAGGCCGGTCGATCCAGGGCGCATGAACTCGTCATGGAACGGCTTCTGCTGCGTCGCAAGGCCGGGGTGGGTTCATTTTCGCTACCGGGCGAGGAAGATTCGCCTCGGGCCGCCTGTAACCACCGAGAATGCCGACCGAACGCGCAGTCGGGGTCGAAATGAACCGACACCTTGGCTATAGCGAAGGGTCCCATGAGCGATGAGGTAGCGGTGCTCGCGCCCGGCACTTTGGTAGCCGGCAAGCTGCGCGTCGAGCGAGTCCTGGGGGTGGGTGGGATGGGCGCGGTCTACGAGGTCGTGCACGAGCTGACCAAGCACCGACGCGCCCTGAAGCTGCTGCATCCCCAGTACGCGAGCGAAGAGACGATCGTGGCCCGCTTCCTGCGCGAGGCCTCGGCCGCAGGCCACATCGGCAGTCCCCACATCGTCGAGACGTTCGACGCGGGCGTGCTCGATTCGGGGGAGCCCTACCTGGTGATGGAGATGCTGAACGGCAGTTCGCTCGCCGAGTTGCTCGAAGAGCGCGGCTCGCTGCCGGAGACCGATGCGATCGGCTACCTCATCGAGGCCTGCGAGGGCGTCCAGGCAGCCCACGACGCGGGCATCATCCACCGCGACATCAAGCCCGACAATCTGTTCGTGGTCAGCGGCGGACCCCTGAAGCTGCTCGACTTCGGCATTTCCAAATTCGATCCGAATCGCACCGGCGACATGCAGCTCACGGCCGAGGGTTCGGCCATGGGCACGCCCTTCTACATGCCGCCCGAACAAACGCGCGGCGCAGCCACCATCGACGAGCGAGCCGATGTCTACGCGCTGGGCGTGGTGCTCTACGAGGCGCTCACGGGGACCAAGCCCTTCATCGCCTCGTCGTTCCCCGAGCTGGTAGTGAAGATCTACGAGGGCAGGTTCCCGCCCGCCTCGACGCTCCGTCGCGTCTCGGCCGACCTGGACGCCATCGTGGCGCGTGCCATGGCCCGTGAGCCCGAGGATCGCTACCCGAGCGCGCGCGCCCTCGGCTGGGCCTTGCGAGATCTGCTCGCCCCTTCGCTCGCGCACACGCAGGTGGTCGGGGCCTCCCTCGATCTCGTTCCGGTCCCTTCGGGCGTCCCGGCCACGTTGCTCAGCCCTGGGCAAGGCCGTGCGGTGGACTCTCCAACCGGTTCGAAAGAGGGCGCACCCGGATCCCGTCGGGCGAGCCAGCTGCTGTGGCTGGGGGCGGCATTGCTGGTCGTCGCGAGCGCCTACGCGCTCCTGAGAACTCCCGCTGAATCCCCATCGCTGGCGTCACCCGCCACCGTGGCTCCGTCGCCTGCACCCGCCTCGACGCCGTCCGCACCATCCAACACGACCGCTCCCATCACGAACCCGGTAGCCGCAGCCGCTCCGTCTGCAGCCGCTGCGCCCTCAGCCGCTTCGGCCGCGGCTCCTTCGTCCGCTGCAGCGCCTTCTTCCGCTGCAAGTACGCCAGCTCCCGCGGCTCCGCGCCCGACGACGACCCCCTCCTCTCGCGCTTCCCAACATGGCCTGGAACAAACCAACCCGTTCGAATGAATCTCGCCGCGCCTGGGCCGTCTGCCTCGGCGGCCTCCTGTTGCTCTCGCCTGCAGTCGCCGCGGCCCAGGTCGCCGACCCGACCAAGGTAGAAGCACGCGAGCGCTTCGACCGGGGCCTCACGCTGTTCAATCAGGGCGACAACGACGGCGCCCTGGCCGAGTTCGAGCGGGCCTTCTCGCTGACGCACCATCCGCTCGTCCTCTACAACATCTGCCTCGTTCACATCGCTGCAGGCGAGCCGGTTCAAGCCGTCACGCGTTTGGAGGAGCTGCTGGCCATGCCCACGGGGCTCTCCGACGACAAGCGCGCCCAGGCGCAGCGCGCCCTGAACGAGCAGCTCGAGCGCATCGGCAGCCTGCGCATCGCCACGAACGTGCGCGGCGCTCACGTGGAGATCGATGGTGTCGATGCGGGGCCGGTGGACGAGCCCGAGCCGGGCCAGCAGCCGCAGCGCGTTTTGCGCCTGCCCGGCGGTCGGCACTTGGTGGGCCTCGTCGCGCCTGGCTACCGCCCTGAGCGACTCACCATCACGCTGGCTGGGCGCGAGGACAAGGCGCAGCTCATCGCTCTCGAACCCCTGGCTGCCGCACTGGGCAAGCTCCACCTGAGCGTGACGCCCATCGACACACGGGTCACCTTGGATGGGCAGGAAATTGGGCACACCCCGGGTGTGGTCGAGCTGACCGCTACCCCGGGTGATCACGAACTGCGCCTGGAGCGCCCCGGCTACGCCCCCACCGTTCGCAAGGTCCACGTCGCCGAGGGTTCGACCCTGGACGTGCAGGCCAACCTGACCATCGATGCGACCCAGCCTGCGAACTTCGGTCAGCTGGCGGTGCTGCCGAGCGAAGAAGACGTGAGCGTGACCATCGACGGCGCGCCGGTCTACGGCTCGCTCGCCTCGCTGCGTCTGCCGGTCGGTGAACACACGCTGGCCATCGAGCGTGCCGGCTTCGTTCGAAGCGAACGCACGGTCTCCGTCGATTCACAACGCACCCGCCAGGTGGAGATCACCCTGGCGCCGACGCCCGAGTACCGGGCCGACTGGGTGGAGAGCGCCCGCTCCCAGCGCTTCTGGGGTTGGACCGCCACCATCGGCGGCGCCGTTTTGACCGGCGCTGGCGCGGGCTACCTGATCTGGAACCAGAGCGAGATCGACTCGGCCACGGCCGAGCGCGACAACGCGTTGGCCGCTCTCGAAGACTGCACGAACTCGGGCACCTGCAACGAAGAAGAGGACGTCGCGCGCATCTGGGTCGATGACGTCGCCGACAAGACGAACCGACAGGCCTGGGGTTGGGTGATGGGTGGCGTGGGCGTGGTAGGCCTGGGCACCGGCATCTTTCTGCTCAGCACGGCCCCGGATGGCCACCGCTACGATCCCAAAGCCGAGAGCGACGTCTTCGGCTCACTGCGGCTCACCCCGCGCGGCTACTCCGGTGGGACCGGCTTCGAGCTGAGCGGGCGCTTCTGAGGGCCGCCTGGGCCCCCAGCCAACCAGCGGTACAGAGCGGCCTAGCTCAGGGTAGGCAGACCGGACCCTGGCACTGGGTCATGCACAGATCGCCGCCGATCGACATGTTGCCTCGGAACCCGCGCACGCGCAGGTGGGCGAAGAAGTCGTCGTAGTCGCACGACGAGAGCAGTGGGCTGCCGCTGATGGTGACCCGCTTGCCGATCTGCAGATCGGGACGGAAGCCGAAGTCCACGAGCGACGGATTGTGGTCGAGGGCCAGCTCGTAGTCGATGCGCTTCAGAGAGGAGAAGCAACTCATATCGAGGAGTGCCGAGTCCTTCATCACCAGCGAGCCGACACGCTCGAGGTTGGAGACCGCTTCGCACGAAGGGAGACCGCTAATCTGGATGGTCAGCGTACCGGTGATTCGCGCAACGTCGTCCAGGAGCGCCAGATCGAGAGAGTTCGTGACGGACGCCGTATCGATCGTGAGCCCCAACGGCTGCGCCACGCAGCCGCAGCCGTCGCAAGCCTGGCCCGGACCGCAGTCCACGTCCTCACGGCACTCGCAGCTGCACTCGCCTTCCACGCAGAGCTGTCCGTCGTCGCAATCGGCGGACGATTCGCAAGCGCCCTCCGTCGGCACACAGGCGCAAGCCTCGCAACGGCTCCCGCTGGCGCAATCGACGTCCGCGCGACAGTCGCAGACGCATTCCCCCGACTCGCAGCGCGCTCCGTCGTCCGTGCAGTCGTCCGGTTCTCCGCACGCTTCGCGCAACTCGCTCACGCAGGCGCCCGCGCTGCAGCGCAGACCCACCGCGCAATCCTCGTCCGCCCGGCACTCGTCGACGCAGGCTCCGAAACGGCAGAGCTGCCCGTCCTCGCATTCCGCATCGGCGCTGCACAGGGGCGTCAGCACTTGGTCGAGCAGTCCCGCCGAGTCGAGCTCGGCGGCCTCGGCGCAAGTACCCTGAGCGCAGATCTGATCCGCCAAACAATCGGCGGCGCTCCCGCACTCGACGCGGCAGCTGCCGTCCACCGCACAAACCAGCCCCACGGGGCAGTCCGCGTTGCCTCGGCAGGATGCCTCCGACTCCAAGCGACACACCCGCTCTTGCTCGGAGGCTTGCAGGCAGATCGAATTGCCCTCGCAGTCGCGACTCGTGGTGCATTGAACGTGGCAACGACGAAACGCACAGACCAGCGGCTCACGACAGTCGCTGTTCACCAGGCAGTTGCCTTCCAGAGCCAGCGCCTCGATCTCACCCAACGGATCGGTGCCGGTGCAACCGACCGAAAGGGCGAGGGCGACCAGGCCGCCATTCAGTAGCGCGTGTCTCGGGCTCATGGGCAGACCTGGTTGTTGGTATTCGTTGCCGTCTGGACCGTCACGGTTCCGAGCCAGGTGTCGATGTCGCAGCTCGGCAGCTTGGCGTTGTTGTTGAAGACGACGTCAGCCACCTGGAGCAGGGCCGGCAGCGAGAAGGAGACGAGCTGCGGGTTGTGCTCGAGCAGCAGCTCGGTCGGGCCGTACGTGTTCTCCAGGGCGGCCAAGAGCGGGCAGGAAATGGTCTGGAGCTGTGGGTTGTTGCGGATGCTCAGCGACCCCGCACTCGTGAGCGACGGCAAGACCAGCGTCACCAGCTGCGACGACTGGAGGGCGATCTGCTCCGCCGTCTGGAGCTGCGGCAGCGAGAGGCTCGCCAACGCGCCGGCCGTAACCACGGTGAAGCTCTGCATGTGAACGAGCTGGGGGAAGGCCATGCTCGTGAGACCGGCCGCACCGAAAACGTAGACGCTCTGGCTCAGCTCGGTGAGCACCGGGAACTCGAGCGACTCCAGCGCATAGAGATCCTGGAGGTTCATCGACCCTGCCGACGTCAAGGCGGAGAAGTCGACGCTGATGAGCTTGGTGGCGCCGACCATGTTCAGCGCCGCGACGCTCGTCAGCTGCGGGGTGCTCAGTTCGGTCAGCGTCCCGCCCACCTGCAGGGTGCCCGTGACCTCTTCGAGCGCTGGGAACGACGCCGAGCTGGTCGACGTGCCCGTCACTTCCAGGTTCGTGACCCGTTGCAGCGACGGGAGGACGAATGGACGCTTCTCCGGGCCGGTCAACGCAATCTTCAGGTTGCCGCGGATCTCGACGACGTTCGCCATGGCTCGCAGACCAGCGCTGTCTTGGATGTCCACGGCGCCGTACCACACCGAATCGGGGACACACTCGCAGCCGTCCGCGCAGCGCTGACCCGTCGAACAATCCGCGTCCGTCGAGCAGGCGCACACGCAAGCACCCGCTTCGCAGTCTTGGCCCTTCGCCGGACAATCGGAGTGGTACTCGCAGGCCGGCTCGGGTGGCGGCGCGACACACTCACCCGAGGCGCAGATTCGGTCGTCCTCGCAGTCGGAATGGTAGATGCAGTCCGGTTCGATGACGCGACAACGGCCAGCCTCGCAGCTGCGTCCGCTCGGACAGTCTTCGTCCTTCGTACATTCGAGCTCGCAGGTCCCCGAGCGACAAAGCTCGGCCTCGGGGCAATCGGAGTTGTAGCGACAAGGCAACGGCAGCTGCTCGTCCCGGTCGGGCGAAGCGACCAGTTCCCCGTCGCTCAGCTCGCTCGGCTCGGCGCACGCACCCCGCACGCAGCGCTGACCCGCCACGCAGTCCCGCTCGGTCCGGCAGGCGTCTCGGCACAGGGCGTCGACGGCGCAGAGCTGCTCGCCAGCGCAGCCATCTTCCCCTGTCGAGCAGGAGCGGTTGTCGGGCAACTGGCAGACATGATTGGGCCGATCACCGGCAACACAGAGCGCGCCCTCCTCGCAGTCGCGTGAGTCCGTGCACTCTTGGTGACACACCTCGAACGCACAGATCAGCTGCTCGGAGCAGTCGCTGTCGATGCGGCAATCGCCCCCCAGGCGCGCCAACTCGACGCGCTGTTCGGCGACGGACGTGCAAGCGCCGAGGGACGAAGTGCCCCCGAGCGCCACCGCCACGAGCAACCAGCCTCGCGGGCTCAATCGCCGCACGCCTCGGCCACACAGGTCGTGCAAGCCAGGTTGGAGGAAATCGTGCTCGACCCCGCGAAGCCGTCGCTGACGAGCGATGACAAGAGGTGTTCGGCTGCGCAGCGGCTCAGGTTGGCGTTCGACGTCACCGTCAGACCGTAGAGCGTGGCGCCCTCGATCTGTCCGCTCAGGGCCGGATCGAGACCCGCCAGAGTCGTGAGGCGCGTGTAGCGCAGATCGAGTTCACCCAGACCCTTCAGCTGGGGCACGCTCAGAGTGTCGACGACCGAGGCACCGCTGGTGCCACGCAGCTCGAAGACCGCTGCGCTCTCGAGCTCCGGCATGGTCACGGTGTCCAGCGCGGGGTTGCCCTTCAGGCTCACCTCGCCCGCGACTTGCTGCAGCATCGGCAGCGTCAGGTCGGACAAGGCCAGGCAGTTGTTGACGAGGACGTCGCCGTTCACCTGCTCCAGCGCCGGCAGCTGCAGCGTGACGAGCTGCCCTTCGCTGATGGCCAGCGAGCCGTCCATGATCTCCGTCAGCGCAGGGAAGCTCAGCGTGACCACGCTCCCGTTGCCCAATACGAACAGCTCCCCCACCCAGTGCAGCTTCGGAAAGTCGTCGAGCTGGGTCCAGAAAGCATTGCCGCTGAACTCGATCCGGCCGGTGACCGTCTCGAGCTGGTCGAATACGCCGCCCGCGTCGGAGATGGCGTCGACCACCAAGATGCTCAAGTTTCCGTGGATCTCCCGGACGTTACGGTAGCGCTCGAGCTGAACTGCACCGGTGATCCGGACGTCGCCGTACACGATGTAGCTCGGCCCCATGACGTCGACGCAGCCGCAGCCATCGCAGCTCTCGCCGCTGGCGCAGTCCACGTCCTCCCGGCACTCGCAGCGGCAAGCGCCATCGACGCACTGCTGTCCGGAGACCTCGCAGTCCGAGTTGTATTGGCAAGCCGCCGGTCCATCCGGATCCGCCACGCAGCCGCAACCATCGCAGAGTTGGTTCTCGGGGCAGTCTCGGTCCTCCACGCAGCTGCAACGACAGCTGCCATTGGCGCAGATCTCACCGCCGTCGGCGTCACAGTCGGAGAGCAGACGGCAGCTGACCGGCTCCTCCCCGCTCGTTTGGCAGCGGGTGTCGCTGCAGCTCTGAGCCGAAGCGCAGTCCAGATCCTGCTTGCACTCCGCCTGGCAAACCTGACCGCGGCACAGCAGCGCTCCGCTGCAGTCCGAGACGTAGACGCAGGGGGCCCCTTCTGCCTGGCCTGCCAGGCCGTCCGCGGGCGTCAGCTTGCCGTCTGCGTCCAGCTCGTCCGTATCCGCACAGGTGCCGGAAACACAGAGCTGGCCCTCGATGCAGTCCCGATCGCTGCGGCAGCTGTCGCGACACTCACCATCGACGCCGCAGACCAGCGGCGACGCACAATCCGCCGTGGTCTGGCACAGGCGCTCGCTCTCCAGTTGGCAGACCTTGTACGGCCGCTCGGCGCCGACGCAGCGGGCGCCATCCTCGCAGTCGCGCGAGTCGGTACACTGCACGTGGCAGGACTCGAACGCACAGACGAGAGGTTCCTCACAGTCGCTGTTGATCAGGCAGCCCTGCGCGAGCTGGGCCAGGGCGACCTCGTCGGCCACGTTGGAGGTGCAGGCCGGCGAGAGGCCCATGGCCAGGAGCAAGCCGAGCCAGGCGGGGCTGGAGCGAAGCGCAAAGGTCGTCATGTGCGGCAAGGGGGGCCGAAGGGGTCGGGAGGCCTGCCTACCTTGGGCCATGGGCATCTAGCAAATAGCTACCAAAAACGGCCTGGTCTCCTTCGGCCTCGGCCAGGGGTCAGCCGTGGTAGCGTCTTCACGGCAGCACCATGTCCGATCAGCTCCTCGAGAGAGTGCTCAAGTCCCGGGTCTACGAGGTCGTGAGCGAGACGCCCCTGGATCGGGCCGGTGAGCTGAGCGAGCGACTCGGCAGCGAGGTGTGGCTCAAGCGTGAAGACACCCACCCAGGCGTGTTCTCTTTCAAGATCCGTGGCGCTTACAACCGCATCGCCGCTCTGACCAAACAAGAGCGGGCCCGCGGCGTGGTCGCCGCCTCCGCTGGCAATCACGCCCAGGGGGTGGCCTTGGCAGCGTCACGGCTCGGCATCGAAGCCTTGATCGTGATGCCGCTCACCACGCCCGAGATCAAAGTCCGGGCCGTGGCCCGTTGGGGCGCTGCCATCGAGCTGTTCGGTGACTCGTACGACGAGGCCGCCGCTCAGGCACGCCTACGCTGCGACGAGCGGGGAGCGGTCTTCGTTCACCCGTACGACGATCTGGACGTGATCGCGGGGCAAGGAACGGTGGCGCTCGAGATCCTGCGGCAGGCACGCGAGCTGGATGCCATCTTCGTGCCGGTCGGCGGCGGTGGCCTGATCGCCGGCGTGGCGGCCTACGCCAAGTCGCTCTACCCGAAGCTGCGCATCATCGGCGTCGAGCCCGAAGATGCCGGCAGCTTGAGCGCCGCGCTGGCCGCCGGCGAGCGCGTGACGCTGGATCGGGTCGGACTGTTCGCCGACGGCGTGGCGGTCCGGCAGGTGGGTGAGCTGCCCTTCGAGTTCGCGCGGCGCTACGTCGACCAGGTCGTACTGGTGAGCTCCGACGAAATCTGCGGCGCCATCAAGGACATCTTCGAGGCGACGCGCAGCGTCGTCGAACCAGCCGGCGCTTTGGCGCTCGCCGGCTTGAAGCGCTGGTCGGATTCGAGCGGCGAACGCGACAAGCGGTGGGTGGCGGTCGTGTCGGGGGCCAACGTCAACTTCGATCGGTTGCGTTACGTGGCCGAACGCGCCGAGATTGGTGAGGCGCGCGAGGCGCTGTTGGCCGTGGCCATTCCCGAGCGCCCCGGCAGCTTTTTGGAGTTCGTTCGCCTGCTCTCCAACCACTCGATCACCGAGTTCAACTATCGCTATGCCACGGCCGAACGAGCGCACGTCTTCGTGGGCCTGGCGTTGCCGAGCGGTCCCCATGCCCTGCCTGGCGTCATGGCGCGGCTGCAGGCCGCAGGGCTCGAGGTCACGAACCTGACCGGCGACGAACTGGCCGGCTTGCACGTGCGCTTCATGGTGGGTGGTCGAGCGCCCGGCGACGTGCGGAACGAGCGGCTCTACCGCTTCGAGTTCCCGGAGCGTCCGGGGGCGCTGCGCGACTTCCTCACCTACCTGGGCGGCCGCTTCAACATCACGCTCTTCCACTACCGCAACCACGGCGCCGCCTATGGCCGAGTGCTGGTGGGCCTGGACGTCCCCGACGAGCAGCTGAATGAACTCACGGCTTTCTGCGCCGAGCTCGGCTACGAGAACCGCGAAGAGACGGCAAACCCCGCTTACCGGCTGTTCTTGAGCTGACGACCCGCGAGCGCCATCGCCGAGGCGCCGCTTTTCGGCCGGCCCTACGCTTCGGCCAACTCAGGGGTTCGGCGCGCCCAGCACGTACTCGCGGCGGTACCCAGCGCTACGGTTCTCGATGGCGACACGGATCAAGCCGGCGTCCGTGTACTCGTAGGTCTCGAGGATCTCCTCGTTCATCTCGCCCTCCGCGCGCGCGTGGGCGTAGCTCTCCAGCTCGTGCTGATGCGCCAAGCTGGGGTCGTACGGGAAGAGCACGCTCTCCCACGGGGTCACCTCGCCCTGCGGCTGACCGCGCTCGTCCAGCTCGGTGCACTCCACGAAGCGCAGCCGACCCACGGCATGCACGGGACGGTAGGAGCGTTGCACGCGCTGCGGGCCGGCTCCGTCTTCGCCCAGCCTCTTCTCGATGATCGGATCGAACACCTTCTCCATGCCCAGCTCGCCTTCGCGCCAGACACCGAAATGTCGGGTGGGCGCCTCCCGCACGAAGATGGCGGCGTCGGCATCCGCCGCGATGGACAGGCCGATGGCCGTCGCCGCGTGGGGCTGCGGAGAGAGCTGGATCTTGCGACCGAACCGCTGGCGCAGCATGCGCTGGACAGCGGGAAACTGGACGCTACCGCCGACCAGGTAGATGGCGCCGAGCTCCCGCGAGTTCTCGGGATCGATGCCGTGCTTGCGCAGCTGCTCGAACAAGCCCTCCATGGTGGCGAGCGTGCTCTCGATGAGCGGCGTCGCGGCGTCGTAGATGGCTGCGGTGTCGAGCACGAGCTGCTCGACGTCGAGCAGGCCGCTGGTGTCGAGCAGCAGCTTGCGCGACGAGGTACCGAGGCCTTCCTTGGCCACGCGACAGCGCTCCAACAGATGTTCGTAGTCCCGGCTCCCCGGTCGCGGGCCACCGCCGGCGGCCTCGATGGCCATCCGAGCGATGATTTCGTCGAAATCGTTGCCACCCAGCTTGGAGATGCCGCGCGACTCGAGCAGGTCGAAACGCCGATCGACCAGTGAAACGGCAGCCGCATCGAAGGTGCCGCCACCCAGATCGTAGACCACAACGTAGCGCTTGGGGCTGCGCGCCGACAGCGCGCTGAGGGTGTGGCGCGCGAACTCGATCGCGCCGGCCGTGGGCTCGTTGATCAGGCCGAGGACGGTGAAGCCGGCACGCTGGAACGCCTCCATCGTCAGGTAGCGCTGGCGCGTCGAGGCGTTGGCGGGCACGGCCACCATGGCCTCGAGCGGCTCACC
>DATIDO010000753.1:0-5331 GCA_035456245.1 Polyangiaceae bacterium | reverse complement strand
TGGGCATCGCCATGGGCACCGGCACCGACGTGGCGATTCAGGCCGCCGGTGTGACGCTGCTCGGTGGTGATCCGGGTGGCATCGTCAGGGCGCGCCGGCTGTCGGTCGCGGTGATGCAGAACATCCGCCAGAACCTGTTCTTCGCCTTCGTCTACAACGCGGTCGGCGTACCCATCGCGGCAGGGGTCCTCTATCCGGTCTTCGGCCTGGTGCTCAGCCCCATGCTGGCGAGCGCAGCCATGGCGTTCAGCTCGGTCTCGGTGATTGGCAACGCGCTGCGCCTGCGCAGCGTTCGGTTGTGACGGCCGCCGTTCGCGCTGCGCGCATCGCGCTCGGCGTTGGCGCTCTGCGTCAGCGCACGCAGCGCACGTTGGCGGTGGGGAAGTAGTTCCAGCTGCCTTCGGCCCCCACGTTCCATCCCGTGAAGCCATCGCAGTAGCTGAGGCCCCAGGCCGTACCGCCCACCTCGGACGCCTCCGCGGCCCAGAACCAATACTCCGGCGACTTGCAGCCCACGGGGTTGCCCGGGAAGGCCGTGTCTACGATGGCGCCGCCCACTTTGGCTTCGTTCACCGTCGATGCCAGCTCGTTCAGCGTCGGAACTCGCCAACCGCCGACATCCCCCAGCTCCAGCGTCGCGCAGTAGCCGGCAGCGTCCTCCCAGGCCAGCAGCGCGGGCGAACGCCCCTGTTGCCAGACGAGCCCGGTGTAGTTGTCCGTCACTTCGCCGTCCCCCGGCGTGTAGTGGTCCGGCGGCTCGACGGCGTACTCATCCGCTTCTTCACCCGAGCCATTGCCGCGCACGCAGCGCGCCACGTTGCCGGCGTCCGTACGGACGATGGCGTTCGAAGTGAAGCCGTTCGCACCGTAGCCCCAGACCATGTTGGTCTCGTTGCCCGCGATGTCGTCTTCGTCCGTCAGGATGGTTTTGTACCAGAACGAGCCGGTCAGGTAGTAGCCGGTGGTGACGCCGAACACCTCGGGGAAGCCCGTCTTGCCGAGCGTGACGTCGGCGATGGATGCCATCTCGATGCGCGTCGGTAGACGCCAGTCGTCGAAGCCGGCGTAGCCTTCGCTCGCGAGTTGGGCGCAGCGGTCGAAGTTGTCTTGCCAGTCACCGACCGCTGCGGGGTTCGTCTGCTCCCAGACCAGGCAGGTGATCTCGTCGCGCACGGCTCCGTTGTCGAGCGGCGTGTAGCGCTGCCGATTGGGCACGCCATCGGGGCTCGACGCAGGGTTCGGCATGGGCCAACAAGCCCACTTGTGGGAGCCGCATGTGGCGGGCTGGCAGCTGCCGTCGCTGCCACCGCTCGCCGGGTTGCCACTCCCGCCGTCGCCGTTGGACGCCGTACCGCCGCTGCCGTTGGTATCGTCGTCGGTACTCGAGTCACCTCGATCGACGGCATCTTCCGGCGAACCGTCTTCGGAACCGGAGCAACTCGCCAGACCCATGAGGCCGAGCACTCCCAGAGCGCCGAACAGCTCGCCGAGGAGTCGGGAGCGTGAGCGGGTGGCGCGCCGCGACGCCCGAGCAGACCGAACGGACGGAGCAGACTGAACGGACGGAGCAGACGAGTGCGGTGCCGGCGAACGAACGAGCATCGGCCCATGCTTCCGCGGAAAATCACGAGGAGACAAGCTCGTTCGACTGCTCTGCGGCCGGTTCGAGCGGAAACGCAGTCCCGCGTTGCACTTGGGCTAGAGGAGTTGGCTCGCAGTCGAAGTCGTGGACCGAGGTCGTCGAATGCCCGCTCCGACGACGCGTTGGGAAAGACGGGCAACCAACGGTCAGGGCGGAGGTTCGCCGATGGGGCCTTCGCTGGCCATCAGCTCCCGTAGCTCCCGTTCCAGGCGGATCGTGTTCGTCTCGTTCAGATCGACCCGCAGCAACCGCAAGGCCGGGTCCCACCAACTCCCGGTCAGCGCGCTGCCATCTAGAACCGAGCCATCGACCACGTTGGCGCAGGTGTACCAGACAGGATCGCACTCCAGCAGCACCGTGCGGAACGCGACCTGATCTTCGAGCTCGACGCGACGGCTGGCAGTAGCGACACGCTCGACGAGTGCCTCCGACGAGTCGCTGGGCAAGCGCAACTCGTAGGTCGTGCGCTCTTCGCATGCGCAGCACCCGAGGGCAGCGAAGGCGACGAGCAGCAGCGCGCGACCCAAGGCCATGTTGCAGCCTGGCGCGTTCCTCGGGACCGGACCAGCCGGATCGGGTCGGTGGCGGTTGGCTCGGACATTGTCTGCCCGCGCGTCCGGAAGCCGGCCCCGAGCTGCCAGGGGCTGCAGGGGCGACCCGATCGGTGCACGCCCGGGAGCGGTTTTGGTGCGCCCCAAGGGAGGCGAGGTCCTAGGAATGGGGGCGCATGCTCCTCTCGGTCCTCGACCTCGGCATCTTGCTGGCGTTCTTCGTCCTCTCGCTCGTCATCGGGCTGGCGGTCACCAAGCGTTCGAGCTCCTCGAGCAGCGAATACTTCCTGGGGGGCCGCAACATGCCGTACTGGCTCCTGGGGGTGTCGATGGTGGCCACGACCTTCGCCATCGATACGCCGAACCTGGTGGCCGGCATCGTTCGCAGGGACGGCGTGGCCGGCAACTGGGTGTGGTGGGCCTTCCTGCTGAACGGGCTGCTGACGGTCTTCGTGTTCGCACGCTTGTGGAGGCGCTCCGGAGTCAAAACGGATCTCGAGTTCTACGAGCTGCGCTACAGCGGGCGTGGGGCTGCCTTCTTGCGTGGTTTTCGCGCCGTGTACCTGGGCGTGTTCTTCAACGTCATGATCATGGCGACCGTTTGCCTGGCCGGCGTCAAGCTGGGCAGCGTCATGTTCGGGGCTTCGCCCGTGGTCACGCTCTGCGTCGCCTCGGCCGTCACGCTCGTCTACAGCTCGTTCGGTGGCTTCGTGGGTGTGCTGGCCACCGATCTCTTCCAGTTCGGGGTGGCCATGGCGGGGTCCATCGGCGCCGCCGTGTGGCTGGTCGACCTGCCGCAGGTGGGCGGCCTCTCGGCTCTCGTTCGGCACCCCAACGTGCAGGACAAGCTCGCTCTGCTGCCGGATTTCTCGAACTCCGACGCTTGGATGACGCTGCTCGTGCTGCCGCTGTGCGTGCAGTGGTGGAGCGTCTGGTACCCCGGCTCCGAGCCGGGGGGAGGTGGCTACGTGGCGCAACGAATGTTGGCGGCCAAGGACGAGCGCCACGCCATCGGAGCCACGCTGTTCTTCAACTGGGCGCACTATGCGCTGCGCCCCTGGCCCTGGATCCTCGTGGCGTTGGCCTCGCTGATCGTCTTTCCGACTCGCGCGGCGTTGCAGGCGGCGTTTCCGCACATGCCTGCCGAGCTGGTGCAGGACGATCTGAGCTACCCGGCCATGCTGACGCTTCTCCCGAGCGGGCTGCTGGGCTTGGTGGTGACCTCGCTCGTGGCCGCCTTCACCTCGACCATCTCCACGCACCTGAACTGGGGCTCGTCCTACCTGGTGAACGACGTCTACCAGCGCTTCATCGATCCCGACGCCTCCGAGGAAAAGCTGGTGCGTCTCGGTCGCTTGTCCACGGCATTGCTCATGTTGCTCGGGGCCTTCGTGGCGCTCGCGCTGCAGAGCTCCATGCAGGCGTTCGAGATCTTGCTGCAGATGGGCGCGGGGACCGGCTTGGTATTCGTGCTTCGTTGGTTGTGGTGGCGCGTGAATGCAGCGACCGAAATCAGCGCCATGATCGCCTCGCTGCTGGTGGCGGTGATCCTGCCGATCGCCTGTCCCGAGCTGGGCGCCGGTCTCCGACTCGTCGTCTCGGTGGCGGTCACCAGCGTGGTCTGGCTGGCGGCGACTTGGCTGACCGAACCTACCTCCGACGAAACCCTCGAACGCTTCTTCCTGTTGACCCGTCCGCCGGGGCCCGGCTGGGCTCCCGTGCGCGCGCGCATCGCGGCGAGCCAGCAGCGGGTCGAGCCAGCTTCGTCTTCGCTCGGCGCGGATCTGATGGCGTTCGTGGCTGGCACCTTCGCCATCTACGCGATGCTCTTCGGGACGGGGCTGTGGCTCTACGGCCGTCCGCTTCTCGGCGGTGGGGCGGTACTGCTCGGGGGAGCCGTGCTGGTGGCCCTCGGCGTTCGGGCGGCACGCTCGTAGCGCCCGCGCTGTCGGTAACGCCTGCGGCGTCCGCAACCACCGTGGTGGTTCGTTGCGCGACTCAGCGGGAGTTCGCCCACAGCCAATCGAGCGCTTCGCCCATGGTGCGCTCGGGGTGGGGCCCCATGCCCGCGTGGTCGGCGTCCGGGATGATCAGCGAACGCGCGGGAACGCCGGCAGCGCGCAGCGCGCGCTCGCTGGTCAGCATCAGATCCTTGCGCTCGCGCTGGCCGACCATCGTGACGGCGGCGCGCAGCTTCTCGAGACCCGCGGCTTGGACCGCGGTTGGGGCGCCCATCGAGATCAGGCGGGTGTAGCGCTCGGGGTAGGTCCGCGCGAGCGACGCGGCTCGCGTGGCGCCTTGAGACATGCCGATGACGCAGATGTCGGTGATCGGCTCGGGCTGACCCAGCCGCCGGAAGGCGTCGACGATGCGAGCGTCGAGGGAGGCGACGCCCTTCGACCACTTGGCGCCCAGACCATCCCCACAAGGCACGTCCGCTTGCGGCGCGATCAGCGTGCCTTTGCGAGCTGCAGCCTGCTGAAAGGACTGCGCGTAGCCGAGCCCATCGCCACACATGCCATGAAGGAAGACGAGGCCCGTCGTGCTGGGCTGCTGGGCCCGAACGACGAAGATCGGGGGCTCGCTTCCTTCGAGTCGCTCGGCTCGGACCGCTCGTTCCGTTTCGACGGGTCGCGCTGGGGCTGTGCTGGGGCCAGCTGACTGGCTTGCGGGCGGGCTGGTATCGGCCGCGCCGGCTGGCCAGGGATCCGCCGAGCGAGCAGAAGCGACGGGGGCAGGCGGTTCGGCGCCGCAGCCGCCGAGGTTGGCAGCGGGGACGAGCAGGCAAACCGCGAACGGCAGGCTGCGCGACGCGAACCGACCGGAGCGCCACCCCACCATGGGGCCAGTCTACGACGATCCAAGGGGCCTCGGCTGCCCGGAAGGCTTGGAATGGCCTGCCGTGCCCGAGTGGCACAGCCCTGTGCCAGATCCGCGGATCCGGACCCCCCGATCAGGCGATCGGACGTTCGTACGCAGGGGCTTACGAGAAAAGACCCGCTTCCAGGCGGAAATCCGGGGCTCGGTAGGTTGGCACGGGCCATGCTTTAGAGAGGGAAATAGCCGGAGACTCGTCATGACCCATCCCACCATCAGCTTCCGCTTCGCCCTGCTCCCTCTCGTGAGCCTGACTGCCCT
>DATIDO010000752.1:0-2986 GCA_035456245.1 Polyangiaceae bacterium | reverse complement strand
GCGGGAGAACCCAGCCAGGCCGACATCGCGCGCCGCCTCGCGCTCAGCGAGCGATCTCTGCAGCGCCACCTCAAGTCGGAGGGACAGTCATTCGCCCAGCTGCTGGACGACGCACGCCGGGCCCTGGCCCGCAGCTACCTGCAGGATCCAGCCCTCTCGGTTGCCGATGTGGCGTTCCTGCTCGGCTACGTCGAGCCGAGTTCGTTTCATCGAGCCTTCCGGCGTTGGGAAGGTGAGGCTCCGCGCGAGTACCGCAAACGCTGGCCGGACCGCGTGGGCTAGCGAACGACACCAGCGAAGGGCACCAGCGAAGGACGGGCCACCGGCTCGCCCTCCCTACCCCGAGGGCGCTAACGTGGGCCGATGAGCCTACGCAGGCGGCTGTACATCGTCATCTTCGAGCACGACACCCGCGCAGGACGCGCATTCGATGTGGCTCTGCTGTGGGCCATTCTCCTCAGCGTGCTGTCGGTGGTGTTGGAGAGCGTCGAGTCGGTGCGCAGTGAGTACGGCGCCATCTTGCGCGCAGTGGAATGGGGGTTCACGGGGCTCTTCACCATCGAGTACCTGCTGCGCCTCTACTGCGCGCCCCAGCGGCTGCGTTACCCCTTCTCGTTCTTCGGCCTGGTCGACCTGGTCGCGCTCCTGCCCAGCTTCGTGAGCGTGGCCATGCCGGGAGCGCAGTCGCTCTTGGTGATCCGCGTGTTCCGCCTTTTGCGGGTCTTCCGTATCCTCAAGCTGGTCCACCTGCACGGTCAGGCCGACACGCTCTTGCGGGCGGTCCGCGCCAGCATACCCAAGATCGTCGTCTTCATGGGAGCCGTGTTCACGATCGTGATCATCGTCGGCTCGGCGATGTACCTGGTCGAGGGTCCGAGTCACGGCTTCGACAACATTCCGCAAGGCATGTACTGGGCCATCGTCACGATGACGACCGTGGGCTTCGGCGACATCACGCCGGAGACGCCGCTCGGCCGTGTGCTCGCGGCCGTCCTCATGCTGATGGGCTACGGCATCCTGGCCGTGCCGACCGGCATCGTGTCGGCCGAAATGGTGCGGGCGCGCGATTCGACGAGCCAGGCTTCGACGAGCCAGGCTTCCACGACTCGGGGAGCCGCGTTCGGCCTTGCTGCTCTGGATCACGTCAACCTGCGCACGGCTCGGCTGGCGCTGCTGACCGACTTCTACCTCGACGTACTCGATCTACGCCGTGGACCCAGGCCGAACTTTCCCTTTGCCGGTGCCTGGCTCTACCTCGGTGATCGTCCCCTCGTGCATCTGGTCGAGGTGCAGGAGTCCCGGGAGCCTGCGGAAGGCCAGCAGCTCGAGCACTTCGCCTTGTCGGCCACGGGCCAGGGGGCGTTCTTGGAGCGTCTGACGCGTCGAGGCATTCCCTTCCGAATCGCCTCGATCGAGGTGCCGACGCCGAGCGGGCTCCGTCCGGTCACTCAGATCAAGCTGAGCGATCCGGACGGAAATAAGTTCCACGTCGACTTTGCCGGCTGATCAGCTCTCCATGTCGATGGCCTCGATCTGCCCATTGGCGTCGATCGAAACGCACAGCACGTAGTTGGTGACTTCGCCGGGCAAGGTGTAGTCGAGCACCAGGCAGCGCTCGGCGTCGCCCGGGTACAGGCCGACGCGATCGAGGCGGAGCTGGGCCAGGAAGGCTTCCTCCGTCGTCTCTTCGGGGGCGCTGCCGAAGATCTTCTTCCATTCGGCTTCGGGCAGCTCCTCGGCGTGATGCACCGCGTAGAGCCCGGAGGCCGACTCCTCGCCCTCGGCCATCTCGTCGACCATGGCGACGCGGGCCATCTTGTCGAACAGGCTCAGCTTGTCGAGCAGGTTCACGCGCGCCAGCAACACCGGCTCGGCGGTGCTCGATTGGTCGAGCGTGAGATCGACATCGATCTCGGCGCCCACGAAAGTCAGCGTGCCCTCCCATTCGCCTGCGCTTGCCAGATCGATGGGTCCGAATAGGGGGTGTTCGAAGGTGCTCATGGGGTCCTCGCGCGAAGTGCTCACGAGCTATCGCGGATCGGCCACGAACGAAAGCGCGGCTTTCGGGATCAACCAGCGCGGAAGGCGAGCGCGATCCAGCCTGCGATCAGGCAGAGGCCGCCCAGCGGCGTGATGGCACCGAACCAGCGCGGGGCGCCCAGGCTCATTGCGTAGAGCGAGCCGCTGAAGAGCACCACGCCGAGCGCGAGCAGGATGGGCGCGAGCGGCAGCACGGCGGCCTCGCGGGCCGCGCGGCTGCACCACAGGATCACGGGAGCCGTGACCAGCTGAATGGCGACGCCGATGGCCCACCAGCGCAGGCCCTTCTCGTCGGTGTGACGTTCGAGGCCGTGGGAGCCGAAAGCGGCGAGAGCGATCCCGCTGGCACCAGTCAGCACGGCGAGGAGTCGGATCCAGAGGTCGGACATGGGCGGCTTGTCGCACGCGGGTCGGCTGGGCCGCGAGCCCTCGGCGCTCACAGCGTCGCGGGTGGTTGGGCTGGTGCCGCCTCATCCGAGCAGGTGGTCCGAGGGCGACTTCACCCACACAGCGACGCACAAAACGTCGGCACGCCGCACGAATGGATTGGATTGCGAGGGCCCCACGCAGCTTAATTGGAAAAGCTGCCTTACTTACCAGGGAAATATGAAGCTATCTCGCAATCTTGCACCCACGCTGCTCCTTCTCTCCATCGGTTGCGCCAACGCGATCACCGAGGGTGGAGATGTCGGCGGTGACTCGAATACCGGGACCGGCGGCTCCCTGCCGGGCAGTGGCGGAATCAGCGGTGTGGGTGGCGGCTCTGGCGGCGGCTCGGGCGGGCTGGTGGGCCTGACGGGAGGCGCGAGCGCAACCGGCGGTGCCAGCTCGACGGGCGGGGCAGCCTCGACCGGAGGTGCCGCTTCGACCGGAGGTGCCGCGTCGACCGGTGGAGCTGCTTCGACCGGTGGTGCCCCTTCGACCGGCGGAGCTGCGTCGACCGGTG
>DATIDO010000751.1:0-3280 GCA_035456245.1 Polyangiaceae bacterium | reverse complement strand
CTCAAGCCCTCGCTCGATCTGGTCGGCAAGATCTGAGAACGAGCGCGCCGTCGAGTCGTGTGGCACACCGTCGTCTGCGCACGGTGCCCCGCGGCTCGACACCCCGGCCGGGTGCTCTTGCACGCAAATGCGCGAATGCGCACGTTGCAAGACACCCGGCTTCTTCATGCCCAATGAACGAAGAGAACGGACAAGCATCATGTTGGACAGCACGCTGAAGACTCAACTGGGCGCCTACTTGGAGAAGTTGCAGCGCCCCATTCGTCTGGTCGCCCACCTGGACGAGTCGTCCGGCTCGCGCGAGCTGCGTGAGCTGCTGACCGAGATCGCCGAGCTCTCGACTCGCATCGAACTGGTGGAGTCCGACGACGCGAAGGCGCGACGCCCCTCCTTCGACGTCACCCGCCCGGACGCCGACGTCGGCGTCAGCTTCGCCGGCTTGCCGCTGGGGCACGAGTTCACCTCGCTGGTCCTGGCCCTGCTGCACGTCGGTGGCCACCCGTCCAAGGCCGCGCCCGAGGTGCTCGAGCAGATCCGCGGGCTGGAAGGCGATTTCGTCTTCGAGACCTACTTCTCGCAGAGCTGCCAGAACTGCCCCGACGTGGTGCAGGCCTTGAACCTGATGGCAGCCCTCAATCCCCGGGTCCGCCACGTCGCCATCGACGGCGCGCTGTTCCAGGCCGAGGTGAGCGAGCGCCAGGTGATGGCGGTCCCCACCATCTACCTGAATGGCGAGCGCTTCGGTCAGGGCCGCATGGAGCTCGAAGAGCTGCTGGGCAAGATCGACAAGGGTCAGGAAGCGCGCGAGGCGAGCAAGCTGAACGAGCGCGAAGCCTTCGACACCTTGATCATCGGCGGTGGGCCGGCCGGCGCAGCCGCGGCCATCTACGCTGCTCGCAAGGGCATCCGCACCGGTGTGGTCGCCGAGCGCTTCGGCGGTCAGGTGCTCGACACCCTGGCCATCGAGAACTTCATCTCGGTGAAGGAGACCGAGGGGCCGCAGTTCGCGGCGGCGCTCGAACAGCACGTCGCGGCCTACGAGGTGGACGTGATGAAGCTGCAGCGCGCGCAGAAGCTGATCCCGGCAGCTTGACCCGGTGGCTTGCACGAGATCGAGCTGAAGAACGGCGCGCGCCTGCGCGCTCGCACCGTGATCCTCTCGACTGGTGCGCGCTGGAGGGACATGAACGTCCCGGGCGAGGCCGAGTACCGGACCCGCGGCGTGACCTACTGCCCCCACTGCGATGGGCCGCTTTTCAAGGGCAAGCGCGTGGCGGTGATTGGTGGTGGCAACTCCGGCGTCGAGGCAGCCATCGACCTCGCCGGTGTGGTCGCACACGTCACCCTGCTCGAGTTCGCTCCCGAGCTGAAGGCCGACGCCGTGCTGCAGCGCAAGCTGCGCAGCTTGTCCAACGTCGACGTGGTCGTCTCGGCCAAGACGACCGAGGTGAAGGGCGACGGCACCAAGGTCGTGGGTCTGAACTACGAGGACCGCACGAACGGCGCGGCCAAGCACCTGGAGCTCGAGGGCGTGTTCGTGCAGATCGGTCTCTTGCCCAACACCGATTGGCTGAAGGGCACGATCGAGCTGAGCAAGTACGGCGAGATCGTGGTCGACGACCACGGTCGCACCTCGGTGCCCGGCGTGTTCGCGGCAGGCGACGTCACCACCACGCCGTACAAGCAGATCATCATCGCCACCGGTGACGGGGCGAAGGCCTCACTCGCTGCGTTCGACTACTTGATCCGTACGACGGCGCCGGCGGACGAGAGCAGCCACGCCGCTGAATGAGCGAAGGACATCACCGGCCAGCTTCCCGACTGGGAGGCTCGCTGGTGATCATCGCGTGCGCGTTGAGCGGTGTGACGACGACCCCGAGCAGGCAGGCAAAGCTCACCTTGAAGACGCTGAACTCGCGGAGCGAGAGCTGCTCCGGTCCCAGTGCAAGCCAGGCGAGCCCGAATGCGCTGCCGAACGGCGCAACAATCGCTGTCAGCGCGAGTGCGCGCGGCACGGCTCGTCCGGGCAGATTCGGCCAGCTGCCTGCGCTGCGCGGACCCGCTGCGACCAAGCCCCGAGCCAGATCGAGCCGAACGAAGTAGCTACCGTTCACGACGGTCAGGAACGTGAGCAGTAGCGCCGTGAGCACGGTGTCGAAGGCGGCGCTACCGAAGCCGCCCCAAACGCCGATCTGCAGGCGGTGACGCTGCGGCCAAAGAGCCAGCCAGTTGATCGGGGCGTTCACCAGGATCGAGCCCAGGGCCTGGTAGCCCAAGTAGGTCACCCAAGAGAGGCGTGCCCGCGGTTCTTTCGGTTCCATCCAATGCCATCGCTGCTTACGCCTCATTTGTCGGCATTCGGTGACAGATGTTCGACGTTCCGGCGCCTCTTGGTACCGCTTTCGCCCAGAGCCGAAAGATCAGACTGGGCTCCCCGAATCCAGCCTTTTCATGCTGGATTTCGTGACCCCGAGATTGCGCGAGTCACTCTGCCCTTTAGTATCGAGTCACTGTGGAGGCGCTTCCTCGCGACTCCTTGCTGCCACTCTTCTCTCCCGCCTCGCGCCACTCATGAGCAACTTGCTTCTTCGTTTCACTGGAACTCGTGCCCTCGGCCTGCTGGTCGCTGGCGGCTCTGCCCTTCTGGGTTCACTCGCCACTGGCTGTGCTGGGAACTCCGACGGCCCCGACGGCGGCTCCTGCGTGCCCACGGTCACCTGCGCGAGCGCCGCCTACGACTGTGGTCAGGCCCTCGACAACTGCGGCAACGTCATCGAGTGCGGCAGCTGCGGCGCCGGCGAGACCTGTGGAGCGGCTGGCCCCAACGTCTGCGGCGTGGGCACCTGCACTCCCGCGACCTGTGCGAGCTTGGGGCTCACCTGTGGCCCCATGGCAGATGGTTGCGGCACGGCTTGGAGCTGCGGCGACGAGTGCGCCAGTGGTGATGGCGCCGGCACGGGAGGAGGCTCTCCGGGTACGGGCGGAGCTGCGGCAACGGGCGGTGCCCCGGCAACGGGCGGCGCTTCAGGCACCATCAGCCCGCTGGGCGAGGGCGTCTTCTCGGGTTCGGGAACCGCGAACAACACGAACGACGGAAGCGGCCGCTACGCCAAGGGCACGGTCATCCGCGATGCGCAGTGGTACCGATTCTTGGTGAACGGCTGGGGCGATTGGGGCTCGAGCACGGCCAGTTGGCTGGGGACTTCCTTTACCGTGAGCATGGCTGGCGCAACGAATGGCGCCGGCGTCCCCGTGGGCTACCCGTGCATGTACAGATCGG
>DATIDO010000750.1:0-5517 GCA_035456245.1 Polyangiaceae bacterium | reverse complement strand
GACGGTGGCAATCCGCGAGCGATTGAAGACGTCGTCTTGCACGACGACGTGGGGGTGCGCGGCGCCCGGCACCGAGCCGACGGCTTCGGCGGCTATCCAGTAGAGGTCGCCGCGGCGGACGGTGCGCTCGTCGGTGCGCTCGTCGGTGCGCAATGGGGTGGGGCCGGACATGGTTCGAGCTCCTGGGCAGGTTGTGCGAACCCGCGAGGACAGGCAACGTGCCGCAGATGAGGCTCGGGTTCGTACTTGGCGGAGGGGGGTGCGCGATCGCTTGTGCCGCAGGGGCTGGTGGAGCCGGGGCCGGCTCCGGCGCCATGCCCGCGGCGCCCGCGCGGGGGGAGGCGGCGATCGCCGTGGCGCCACCGCCGCCTGCTACGGGCGTCTGGGAGCCCGCTGTCCCTGCGCTCGATACCGCTGCGGGGTTCGCGTGGTCGAGGGTCGAAGTCGAGAGTGGCTGCACGGGCGAGCGCGCATCCTCCCCGGTTCCGTCGAGCGAGGCGCGCGTGAGGATCGCCCGCAGCGAGCGGGAGTTCGCGGCGGCCTACTGCCGCTCGTCGAGCGTCGATTGGACGCGCTTCCGGCTGGTGGAGTTCGACGTCGACGGACGTGTCGTGGACGTGAACTTGGCGCGCAGCGGCGACGGCTACCGCGCCCTCGTGACGCTGCGCAGCACGTGCGAAGCAAGCTGGGGCGCGCTGGCTCAGCTGCTGCTGCCGGCCGACACATTGCCGGTCGTGGTGGTTCGCCAGCCCACGGCGGCGCCCGACTGCTCGGAGGGGTACGGGTACTGAGCTGCCGAGGTCGCGATGCTCGTCAGAGCCCTGAACGTGGGTGCGATTACCTCGCGGAGCGCGCGAGCGCGCACCCAGGCGGCGCTCGCCGGAGAGAGAAGGCCGTGGGCTGCCGCGGAGTGATCCATTGCGGAGTCGCCCGCCGCGACGGGCTTGCGGGCGTCGACGGCCGCAGCGCAAGTCAGCTCGGTAGCGAGCGCATCATCCAGCAGGGTGGCGAGCTCGGGGGAGCGTTCGAGCGCCCAGCGGACGAAGCGGTAGGCCAGCTCGGCGTGGCGGGACTCGTCATCGGCGATCTGGTTCAGGAGCGCAGCGAGGACCGGGTGGCTGGCCTGGGCGGCGGCCTCACGGGCTTCCAGCGCGGCGATGGTCTCGCCGATGCAGCCTTCGAGGATCGCCCCGCGGACGATGGTGTCGAGGTCGGTCCCAACGACGTTGCCGCTCAGATCGAGTGGGCCCGGTCCGACGGGCGCGCCGCCGTAGATCTCGGCCAGGCGGAAGCAGAGGCGGGCGTGGCGCGTCTCGTCCAGCTGTGCGGCGTGGGTGAGCTCGAGTAGTTCGGGGGGGGCGCCGAGCGACAGCAGCTCGAGGGCGAAGCGCGCGAAGGCGGCGATGGAAGCGTGCTCCAGTTGGCCGCAGCGCGCGTGGTGCGCGGCGACGCGCTGGCGGAGCTCGTTGGGGAGTGCGGCGATGGCGGTCCGGAGTGTGGCGACCTTCTCGTCGCTCGAGGCCAGCCAGTCTCTGCGCGAAGAGAGGGGCGCGTAGCGCTGCGCATCGTCCACGAAAAAGGGACGACCGATGACGCAGAGGCTCTGTGCTTGGCAGGTTCGGATGCCCGTGCCGTTGGGGCGGCAGTCCGTGTCTGCGGCGCAGTCTCCGGGCCCTGCACACTCATCCCCCGGCTGCTGACACGAGAAGGTCGTCGAAAGACCGCAGCTGCCAGAGTCCACTGTCCAAGAAGTGCAGAGTGAATTCGGACCGCAGTCGGAGTCGCGCGTGCACTCGGCACTGACGCAGGTTCCGACCGGATCGCCGCACAGGCAGAGCCATCCATCGTCGCAGTCGGCGTCCGTCGTGCATCCAGTGAGGCACTCGGTCGATTGGCCCAACGGGTAGGTCGGGGTGGTGTAGGAGCAGTACCGTCGGGCTCCCGTGCAGTCGGCGTCGTAGACACAGGAGGCATCGGGGTGGACGGTCACGTCGACCACGGGCTCGCTGCGCGGCGTGAGATCGGGGCAGACGCCCACCTCGGGGCGATGAGCGTACCCCTCGTCGCAATGGACGAAGCCGTTCTCGCTGGCCTTGGGGTTCGTGCAGGTGAGGACGACGGGATTGCCGGTGCCGTCGGACGAGGCGCCATCGCCGTCGCCCGCGTCATTTCCGTTCGCGTCCCCGTTCTCGCCGGTTCCCTCGGTCATGCCCCCGCAGGCGGCTAGAGTTGCACCGAGCGCTCCAAGGAGCGCGCGCCTCAACGCGTCGAAAGGTAGAGTCCGCATACTGTCAGCTCAGCAAATGTTCGTGAGTGTAGCAAGGCAGGCGCAACGCTCAGGGGCAGCGCGGCAAGGTGTAGACGCGGTTGATGTCGAAGTCGTAGGTCCACGTGTCGAAGAACCGCACCGTGACCTCCTGCTCGTTCATGCTCACGATCTCGAGGGTGCCGTCGGAGAACGAGCCGCCACCGGCCGAGCAGTCACCGCCGCCCCGGTCCTCCCCCTGGGCACTCATCGAGCTGATGACCCGTGGATCACCCAGGCTCACCACGCCCGGTGCTGCCAGCTCGGGAGGCACGATCAACGTCACGCTCCACGTTCCGCACGCGTACGTGCTGCGGGGCGCCGCACAGGTCAGGCTGGTGTTGCCGAGGACCAAATAGAGGCTCTCCGGATCGGGCCCGCTACTGCTGCCGTCGCTGGTGCCGTCACTGCCTCCGTCGTCGAAGTCCAGCGCCGGGAGATCGCCGTAGCGCATCACCACGCCGCTGGTTTGCTCGGGATCCGTCGGTCCTGGTGACGCGCTGGCCCCACCCGTACCCGAAGCTGGTAGATCCGAGCCGCCAGGTTCGTCCGAGCTGCCCTGGTCATTCGTGGCGCCGTCGGCCCCTTCGATCGTTCCGCCGCACGCAACCGAGAAGAACGACACCAACAGCGCCAAGCTAGTCGATCTCATGATCAGCAAGCCTACTGCGGCCTTCGCCGCCCGACCATCCTTGCCCACTGCGGTCGCGAAAGCCTCAGACATGGGCATGCGCCTCCGCTCGTTGGAATCCGCTCGTGGTAGGGGTGGTCGGCTGCGGCTCGAGTCGCAGCCGCAACGCCGTCCAAGTCGGCACGATCACGCTTCGCCAGGCCTCGCGCTCGACGCTGCGGCGCTCGCGCTCGCCGAGCAGCCCATGCCGAGCCAGCTCCCATTCTTCGGGCCGGGCCGAATGGCCTCCGGGCCGAGCCGAGTCGCCTTCGGCGACCTGCGCAACGAACGCTCCTTCGAGCCGCGCCCGCGCGAGAGTTCGCTCGGCCAGCTCGATCAGCTCCGGGTACTCGTCGAGCACGAAGCCCACCGTGCGCCAGGCCAGCTCGGCGTGCTGCGACTCCTCCGCGTGGATGCGCTCCAGGATGGCGCGTACGACCGGTGATTCACAGCTCTCGGCGGCTCGCGCCGCTTCCAGAGCGGCTCGCGTCTCACCGACGCAGCCCTCGAGCAGCGTCGTCACCAGGATCCCTTCGAGCGAGAGATCATCGAGCGCCCCGGCCAGTGAGAGGTGGCCCGCGCCTACGTCGTGGCCCAGGTAGCGACTGGCCAAGCTGAAGCACAGCCGGGCGTGTCGGTCTTCGTCTGCCTGTGCGGTGCGCGCGGCGACCAGGAGTTCCTGGGGAGCATCGAGCGAAAGGAGCTGCAGCCAGAAGCGCGCGAAGGCGTAGATGGATGCGTGCTCCATGGCGCCCACGCGTGCCCAGTGGTCACCCAATCGGCGGCGCGTGCCCTCGTCCAAGTCCTCCAACTCGAGCGGCCCCCATCCGAGGCCTTCCAGTTCGATCAGCCACGCGCTGCTAGGCACCACGGGTGCCAGACGGAGCGATTCTGCGACCAGGAAGGGTCTGCCGACCACGCAGGAATAGCCTCGGCAGGATCTGGGCGTGAAGCCGCCCTCGATGGGCGCGCAGGACTGCCCCTCGGGGCAGTCGGCGTCGCTGCGGCAGCTGTCCTCGGGGCTTTCGCAGGACCAAGCCGTCCTGGTGCTGCAGCCGTCGAAGTGCTCGGACCGTAGGCAGCGGGCGCCCCTGGTGCAGTCGGCGTCGGAACGACAGGCGGCGTCCACACATCTGCCGTAGGCGCTGCCGCATTCGCAGAGCTGCTGTTCGGTGCAGTCGGCGTCGGTCCTGCAGCTGGGCAGTGCCACGCAGCGATTGTAGGTGCCCCAGCTGTTGCCGCTGGAGGGCGGTCCCGGTTCGGTAGTTCCGTCCGGCAACATCTGCAGGCCGTACTGCGTCACGAAGCAGGCGTGCTCGGGAGCGCAGTCGCTGTCGCGCAGGCACTCGTCAGCGAGATCTTCGTAGTCACCGGCGCCACCGAAGCCACCTGCGCCAGGGTGATGCGTGCCCGGCGGGATGTCGGTGTCACGCGGGTAGATGCTCGAGCATTCGACCGGGCGAGTGCGAATACCGAAGCCCTGCTGACAGAGGAGGACGCCCGTGTCTTGCCCGGGGACGGGCTGAGTCGGTTCGGTGCATTCCAGGCCCAGTGACGTCGTCCCACCGGTGCCGCTCCCACCGGCCGAAGTCTGGCCGCAGCCGGCTGCCGACGGCAGACCCAGGGCTGCGAGGAGGGTCCAGCGAAGTGCATCGGTGGCAGAAGGATTCCCCGGCATGCCCTTTCCCCAGCAAGCTCCGTACCAGCTGGAACAGCCGCTTTTCCCTCAATCATGAGGCGAGCGAAGCAACTGAGCTGGCACAGTCGGCACAGTTTCGGACAGGCCGATCAGTCTGGGGCCTTGGTTACCCAGCCTCCGGCTGTCCGCGCGCCGTTGGGACCGCCCTGGTGATAGAACTTCGCCATGAGCGATTCGGAGCCGCGCCCCAGTTCGAAGCCGCTGTTCGTCTTGCCCGGTCGGGGCCGCAAGTACGAGATGGGCGGCATGAGCGCGCTCTTCTTGGCAGACGAGGGCGAGACGTCGGCTCGCTATTCGATCTCCGAGTGGTGGCTCGAGCCTCACACCCAGGGTCCGGGGGCGCACTCCCACGCGGAGGACGATGTGTTCTTCGTGCTCGAGGGGACGATGAGCTTCTTGCTGGGCGACGAGTGGGTGGACGCGCCGAAGGGCTCCTTCGTGCTCGCGCCCGGCGGCGTCGTCCACGATTTCGAGAACCGCAGCGACGGCCGGGCAGGGGCCTTGAATCTCTCCTTTCCGGGAGGCTTCGAGGCCAACATGGGCGAGATCGTGCGCTGGTTCGCGGAGCAACCGCCTGGCCGCGCCGGATGACGCAGCCAGACGGTCAGGGGTGAGTGCCCGAGCGGACCGTCACTCGGCCGGGTTCACGGTGCGCCGGTCGGGAACCAGCGAGCGGCGCTCGGGGTACTCGTTCTCGATCTCTTCACGTTCGCCGTACTGGTAGGGCTCGTAGCCGTTCAGCGTCATGCGCATCACACCAGGCAGCACGGCTAGGGTGAGCGCCGTGCCCACGAACATTCCAATCACCACCACCGTGGCCAGTGGCTGCTGGACCTCGGCTCC
>DATIDO010000749.1:0-9448 GCA_035456245.1 Polyangiaceae bacterium | reverse complement strand
GGCCGCGCCGCGTGGTGGGGTCCATCGATGCGCTGTATGGCGACCGACGCGTCGTCTGCTCCTACGGCTCGTTCCGAGCCAAACGTAGGCTGCGGCTCTGGTTGTGGCATCTCGCTGCCTGCGCCACGGACGCGAACTTCGCAGGCAGCGTCTGGATAGCCAGGGGCAAGGGGAGCGAACTGAAGCGCGGGGCGTTGGCCCGGCTCGACGCGGAGGAAGCGCGGCGTTTGCTAGCGGATCTAGTGGCGATTCGGGACGAAGGGAGTCGTCAGCCGCTGCGTTTCGAACCCGAGGCGGGCTGGCTCGCGCTCGATGCCGCGGAGGCGCCGACCAGGAACGGGGAGCCGCGCACCACGACCGAGCTGCGTGACAAAGTATGGAAGAAGACGGCCCGTGAGGGAGAAGTCCCGCCTGACGAATCACTCGTTCAAGTGTTCGGGCTGGAGGATCCATTCGGGTTCGACTCCACCGATCAGGTCGAAGAGGTGCCCCTGATCGCTTGGTCTCGACGCGTTCTCACCAAGCTCCGAGAGCACTCGGAGGACCTATGAGCGAAGGCAGGAATCCGCTCGATATCGGGAGCGTGCCGCTGAGCGGCGTGCAACTGATCGAGGCCAGCGCTGGCACCGGCAAGACCTATACCATCACGTCGCTGTTCTTGCGCGCGCTCGTCGAGCTGGGGGAGCCGCTCGAGCGGATTGCGGCGGTCACTTTCACCAACGCGGCGACCGCGGAGCTCCGTGACCGGGTGGGGCAGCGCCTCGTGGCTGCCCGCGCGGCGCTGTTGCCGGAAGCCCCTCCGTCGGACGACGCGCTTCTGCGAAGATACCAGGAGGAAGAGGGTCGCGACACTCGCCGGCGCATCGTCGAGCGTGCTCTGGCCGATGTCGACCGGGCTTCGATCTTCACCATCCACGGCTTCGCGCAGCGCTTGCTGAGTGACTTTACCTTCGAGAGTGGCGCCCGCTACGAGGTCGAGCTGCTGCCCGACCAGAGTTCGATTGTCTACGATGCGACGGTGGACTTCTGGTCCAGCCGCGTCGGTTCGCTCGACGCCGAAGAGCTGCGTGCCCTGGGCGGCCCCGAGATTTTCTCTCAGCTCGTCCAGGTCGCGAAGGTCGCGGCGTCGTCACCCGAGCTGCCACTGGTCGAGGTGGCCCGGTTGGGCGGGTTGCACCGAGAACTGGAAAGACTGCAGCGACCGTACGATGAGGCTCGCGGAATCTTCGCGCGTGAGAAGGCGAAGCTGATCGCCCTGCTGGACTCGGGCGCTCTCAATCGAAAGAGCTATTCGCGTGAGCGAATCGACAAGGACGTGGCGCTTTGGGAGGAATACTTCTCCTTCGATGAACCGACTCGTCGGCTGCCCAAGGACGACGGACGCTGGCAGCAGAGCGTCGTGAACGAGCGCGTCAAGGCTGCGTCGAAGAAGCTTGGGGCGCCGACACATCGCTTCTTCGAGCTGGTCGACGAGCTGGTGAGCATTCACGAGGAACTGCAGGGCTTGCTCCAGCGTCGGCACGACACGCTGCGCGCCGAGCTAGCTACCTTCGTTCGGGAGCGAGTTGCGCGCCACCACGAACGAGAGCTGACCCAGTCGTTCGACGACCTCCTGCTGCGCCTGCGGGATGTGCTGCGGGACGAAGAGCGAGGCGGGCGCGTGGCTCGCGAGATGCGTCGACGACACCCGATCTTGCTGATCGACGAGTTCCAGGACACCGATCCGGTCCAGTACGAGATCTTCCACCGCGTCTATGCGACCTCGTCGACCGAGGAGTCCGACGATCGAGGGCCCGGCCTCTTCCTGATCGGTGATCCCAAGCAGTCCATCTACTCGTTCCGCGGTGCGGACGTGCACGCCTACCTGGAGGCAGCAAACGCAGCCACGCAGGTGTGGACGCTGACGACGAGCTACCGATCCGGACCTACGCTGGTTCGCGCGCAGAACACCGTCTTTCAGCGGAACCTCGAGCCGTTCGGAACCCGCGCCATCCGCTACGAACCCATCCTGCCGCGGCCCGGGCGAACGGACCGCCTGTTGGACAGCCAGGGCGAGGTCCTGCCCGGTCTCACCTGGATTGGCCTGGAGAGCAGCCGAGACCTGCTCGTGCAGACGGCGCGTGAAATAGCCCACTTCCTGGCTGCCGGTCATCGCCTGGGCGGCAGACCCGTTCGTGCTGGCAATCTGGCCGTTCTGACGCGCAGGAACGCCGATGCACTGGAGATCCAACGCCAGCTCGCTCGCCGCGGCATCCCTGCCGTCATGCACGGCGATCGGAGCGTGTTCGAGCAACCCGAGGCACTGGAGCTGCGTCGCGTTCTGTTGGCGTTGGCGGAGCCTTCGCATTCGCAGCTGGTGCGAGCCGCGCTGGCCACGCGCTTGGTGGGGCTCGACGCGAAGGCCATCCACGAACTCGATCGGGACGACGCCGAGCTCGAGCGCTGGGTCGGGAAGTTCCGAACGCGCAGTGAGGAATGGAAGCAACACGGACTCGTGCATGCGCTGGAGGGTTTCGAGCGAGACGTGAACCTGGCCGCGCGCACGTTGGCGGATTTCGATGGGGAACGTCGGTTGACCAACTACCGGCACTTGGTGGAGCTGCTCCACGAAGCCGAGGTTCGCCTGCATTTGGGCCAGGCGGGCCTCATCCGCAGCCTGGAGTCGGCGATCGAAGATCCGATGGGCCACGAGATGGCCGCAGAGTCGAAGCAGCTGCGCCTCGACAGCGACGACGACGCCGTTACCCTGACCACGATCCACAAGAGCAAAGGCTTGGAGTACGACATCGTCTTCCTCGCTGGCTTGGGGGCGATTCGCTACCGGGATCCTTCTGCTGCCTTTCGCTTTCACGAATCCGAAGGGGGCCAGCAGCGCCTCGAGCTACGCACTCCACCCGGCTGCGACGACAGCAACGAACTGGCGCAGCGAGAGGATCTCGAGGAGGCCCTCCGCCTGTCCTACGTCGCCCTGACGCGAGCCAAGGACCACGTGGTCGCGCTCGTGCCGCCGCCGTACCGGGGCGGTTCACCGCTCATCCATCAGCTGCTGCCGCTTCCTTCTGGCGATTGGCAGGCGGCCCTGGAGAATTGGACCGTCGATAACCTGAGCGGTCCGCTGCAAGAGCTGGTGGCTGCGTCCGCGGGGAGTATCTCGCTTCAGGCACCGCGTCCGGGGGAGGCAGGTAGGTACGAACGCGGTGCGGCTCTGGTTCAACTGACCGCGGCGCCACTACCAGCGGCCCTTCCCGAAGCCCAGCGCACGAGCAGCTTCTCCGCCATGACGCGACACGGCTCCCGGCTCAGCCGCTCCGGACGAGAGGGGCGCGACATCGACGAGCAAGATCGACCAGCCGAGGCGCGGCGCGCCGAGAGCAGGGGCGGCGTGAATGAACGGGGCGGCGCAAATGAGCGGAGCGGCGCGAATGAATGGGAACGCGTCGTCCTGGCCGACTTTCCGCGGGGCGCAGGGCCAGGCGAGGCCCTGCATGCCGTGTTCGAGACGAGCGATTTCGCCGAAGGCTCGCCGGAGCAGCGGCGTGAGCGAGTCGTCCTGGAGTTGGCTCGTCGCGGCATCGCCGAGGAGCACGTCGACGCGACGGCGCTCGGTATCGAGCAGGTGTTGCAGACGCAGTTCGGTGACGCAGGCGTGCAGCTCGGAGCGCTGACGCGCCGGACTCGTCGCGCCGAGATGGAGTTCGCATTCCCCGTCGCCGGTGCTGATTCGCGCCTGTCCGCGTCCAGCCTGGCGGACGCGCTCGGTCTCGGCGAAGCGGGGTCGACGCTACCGCAGAGCTACCTGGCGGAGATCGCTCACCTGGGCTTCCACGATTGGTGGGGCTTCCTGCGCGGCTTCATCGACCTGGTGTTCGAGTGGGAGGGGCGCTTCTACGTCGCCGACTACAAGTCGAACTACCTGGGTGAGAGCTACGCCGACTACGGCCCGAGTGCCTGCCAGCAAGCCATGGAGGAGCACCACTACCCGCTGCAGGCCTACCTCTACGCCTTGGCGGTGCACCGCCACCTCCAGCATCGCTTGGCCGGCTACGAGTACGAGCGCCACTTCGGAGGCGTCTACTACCTGTTCGTTCGCGGTATGCGGCCCGGCGAAACGACCGGCGTCCAGTATTTGCGGCCGAGTCTCGCGGAGATGGAACGACTCTCGTCGGCATTCGGTGCCGCGGCGATCAGGAGCAAGCGGGCATGATGCTGAAGGAACTCGAGCGAGCGGGGCTGATCTCGGCGCTGGATCGTCGCCTGGCCGAGCTGCTGGGGGGCTCGGACATCGCGCAGTTGATGACCTCCTTGGTCAGCGCGCGCCTGCGTGAGGGGCACGTGTGTCTCGAGCTCGATCAGGAGGCCGGTCGTGCTTTGCTGGCTGACGACGGCCTCGAGCTGGGGCGAGTCCCGGGCCGTGACGTGCTGGAGGCCGAGTTGGCGTCGAGTCCCGCGGTCTGGAAGCCGACGGAGGCCTCGAGCCAGCCGAGGGAGGTGCGTCCACTGGTGCTCCGAGAAGGCCGCCTCTACCTCCAACGCTACGACGAGCACGAGCAGGTGCTGGCGGGTGCTTGGTCCGCGCGTCTGGGCAAGAGTGTCGAGTTGTCCAGCGAGCGCGCGGCCGCCGATGTGCGGCTGCTCGATCGTCTCTTTCCTCCCAGCGCCGAGGTCGACTTGCAGCGGCGCGCGGCCGAGATGGCCCTCCGGGAGCCGTTCGTGATCGTTTCCGGTGGGCCGGGGACGGGCAAGACGGCCACGGTGGCGCGCATTCTCGCGCTCCTCTCGGCCCGCGCTCTGGAGCAAGGAGAGACGCCACCCAGGGTCGTGCTGCTGGCGCCCACTGGCAAAGCGGCGGCCAGGATGAAGGAGTCGTTGGCCGCGGCGCGGAGCGACCTGCTCGCCAAAGGGTTGCCGGATCTGGAGGTGCCGGATGCCTCGACCATTCATCGCGCGCTCGGGGTCCGCGCCGACAACAAGACGCGCTTCTGGCGCAACGCCGAGAACCCCCTGATCGAGGATGTCGTCATCGTCGACGAAGCGTCGATGGTGGATCTGTCGTTGATGCGCCGGCTGGTGGAGGCCCTGCGTCCCGACACGCGCCTGATCTTGCTGGGGGATCGCCATCAGCTGGCCTCGGTGGAGGCCGGCAGCGTTCTGGCCGAGCTTTGGGCTGCATTTCGGGCGGCGGCCGCGAAGGGCGGCGAAGGACCGCTGGTCGAGCTGACGCGCAGCTTTCGCTTCGGTCCCGACAGCGGCATCGCGGCGCTGGCGACGGCAGTGCGGGATGGCGACGGGCCTCGTGCGCTCGAGTTGCTCGACGAGCGCCGCGCCGATCTGCGCTTCTTGGAGCGGCCAACGAACCCACGTCAGGCCTTGGACGGGGTGGAGGCGGAGGTTGTGGCGGGGTTCCGTGACGTGTTGCGGGCACCCACTGCCGAAGAGGCACTGCGCCTGCAGACGCGATTCCGCGTGCTCTGCGCGCATCGTCGCGGCCCGTTTGGGGTGGACGAGTGGAACGAACACTGCCGTCATTGGCTGACGCGCGCCGATCTATTGGGGTCGGGCGAGGACTACTACGCTGGGCGACCGCTGCTGATCACGCGCAACGATCCGGCACGTGGCCTGTACAACGGGGACATGGGGCTGATTCGGCTCCACGAAGGACGTCCCTACGCTTGGTTCGAGGGGGCGAGTGGGCCGCGTCGCTTCACACCGGCCCAGTTGCCCGAACACGAGACGGCCTTCGCCTTGACCATCCACAAGAGCCAAGGCTCCGAGTTCGATCGGGTCCTGGTCGTCCTGCCGGATGCCGACTCGCCCCTACTGTCGCGCGAACTGTCTTACACTGGAGTGACGCGGGCGCGCCGTGAGGTGATCATCTCGGGTACCCGGGAAGCAGTTCGGGCCGCGTGTGGGCGTTCGGTGGTCCGAGCGTCGGGTTTGGGCTCGGCGCTGAGCCGTCGGCTCCTCGAGGCCGGCTGAGCCCTAGCTAGGGCCCCGCCTATCAGCTGGGTTGGGGCCTGCCTGCCCTGGCGGGCCCAGTGTGTATACTCTTTCGTGATGGGGTTCGGACGAAGCGTCTGGAGACGGCTCACGCAGCCTTCTCCTGCCATCCAGGATCCCGTTCGTGGAGGGTCGGCGCGTCTCTTGGCTGCCTGCCTCATCCTCACCGTGTGCCTCTTCGGGCTGCTCGACGGCTATCTGTCGTGGCTCACGCCCGGCTACCGGCCGCCGTTCGGAGGTTACGCCTGCCTTCTCGTCAGTTACGGCCTCAGCCGCACACGGTTCTACAAAGTGGGTGCGCTCATCGCGACACTCATGTTCACGCTGGTCGCCGTGCTGCTGGTGGTCGCGGGCGGGACACTCGGGCCCTTGGTGTTCGCCAGCGCGGCCCCGGTATTCGCTGGAATCTTCCTCGGTTTCCGTTCGGTCGTGATCGTCGGAGCTCTGAGTCCGCTGGCTGTCGGCTTGGTGCCCTGGCTCACGGACGGGCGCTATTCGTTCGGCGACGTGATCGAGCCGGTGGTGGGGGCGATCGTGAGCGGCGTCGTGGCGGCGCTCTACATCGGGCACCGCGACTGGGTCGAGCAGCAACGATCGAGCGCAGCGGAAGCGCGCGAGGCGCAGTTTCAGCAGATGCAGAAGATGGAAGCGCTGGGGCGGCTCGCCGGAGGCATCGCTCACGACTTCAACAATCTGCTTACGGTGATCGCAGGCGGCGTCGAGCTGCTTCAGCGCAAGGGGGGCGGCAAAGAGGTCACCTTGATCGACTCCGCCACCCGTTCGGCACGGGATCTCACTCAGCAGCTGCTGACCCTGAGCCGACAGGGCCTGGTCGAGCACGGGAGCTCCGACATCGCCGAGGTGATGCAGGGGCTACGCGACTTGCTGGTGCGCATCATCGGCGAAGACATCGACGTGGTGGTCGATGTAGTCCCGGGGACGCCAGCGGTCGCCCTCTCGCCGAGTCGCATGCAACAGGTGCTGCTCAACCTGGCAACCAACGCGCGTGACGCCATGCCGCGGGGCGGAACCTTGCGCCTGGCGGCCTTCCCGGAGCGGACCGGCGTCCGCATCGTCGTTTCGGACACCGGCCAGGGGATGGATGAAGCGGTCCGGCGCCGTGCGTTCGAGCCGTTCTTCACGACCAAGGAGGTCGGCAAAGGGACAGGCCTGGGACTGGCCATGGTGTTCGGCATCGTCACCCAGGCCACGGGTACGGTCACAATCGAGTCGGAGGCCGGACGGGGGACGACCTTCCGTATCTGGCTGCCCTGTGCCGACGAGCCGGTCGAACTGGCCGTCAGCGAGCGACGCATCCCGATTACCCGCGCGGAGTCCTGCATTCTGCTGGTCGAGGATTCTCAGCCAGTGCGCCAGCTGTGCGAGAGGGTGCTCACGGAGGCAGGGTACAAGGTCATCCCGGCGGCCTCGCCGTCCGATGCGCTCGACCTGTTCGAGCGCAACTTCAAGCGAATCGATTTGGTGGTCAGCGACCTGGTGATGCCGGTGTTGAGTGGAACCGAGATGGTTCGCGCCTTTCGCCGTCGGGTACCTACCTTGCCCGTGCTGTTCATGAGCGGCTACGCACCCGAAGACATGGCCATCGAACCGGTCGACGTTCGTTTTCTGCTCCAGAAGCCGTTTCGGCCTGCCGATCTACTGCGTGCCGTCGGAAGCGTCCTGGCCGGTGACGCCTCCGGTTGGGCCGGCGGCCAGCCGGTCGAAGGCGCGTGAGCCCGGGGACTCCGGTCCGCTGAGCCCTCGCCTTCCGCGCGGCCAAGCCTCCCGCCGAGCCTCCCGCCGAGCCTCCCGCCGAGCTGCGCGGTGGCCCCCCTTCGGAGTCGCCTTCGGTTCGGCCCACGAATCCGTGGAAAGCGATCTCGGGCGCGTGGTAACTTGATCGACTGGAGTGGGTGATGGGAGAGGAAGAGCTGGGAGCTACCATGCCGCCGCTGTCGCTCGTGGGGAGCAGCGAGTTCGGTCTCGGTGATTCGGGAATCACGGTTCAGCATTCCGTGATCGATTGGGCTCCCGTGGGGCCCTGGGCGACGTTGCTCGAAGCGTTGCCCACTCCCGTGATGATCCTCGGCACGACGTTGCACGTCCGCTTCGCGAACGCCCAAGCTCGTCGTCTGCTGGATGCCGCGGCCTGGAACGTGAACGGCCAACCCGCGAGGCGCTTCTTGGACGGCGCTCGGCTGGATCGGGCGCTCGAGGTGTTGGCGACGCGTCCCGGCATTCACTCCTACCATGACGTCCTGTCGATCTTCGGTGTGGAGATCCCGATCGACGTCTCCGTCACGCTGGCCACGATCGACGGCGGAGAGCAGATCCTGCTCACGCTCGAGGATCGCAGCGCCGAGCGTCGGGAACGAGCCGAGTGGGCGCAGCATCGGGCAAGCGCCGTCCGCTCCGAGCCGCCCGCGGCGCAGCTGCAACAGGCCCAGCACTTCGAAGCGCTGGGGCACCTGATGGGTACCTTCGCGCACGATCTGAACAACTTGCTCACCGTGATCCTGAGCAGCCTCGAGGTGGCTCAACGTCGCATGGAAGACGGACGGGATCCGAGCGCAGATCTCGAGCGGGCATTGTTGGCGACCGAACGGAGCGTGCGGACTACGGCCGAGGTGCTCAGCTATGCACGACGGAGGGAACTTCATGCGCCCGGAGTCGATCCGGTTCGCGTGCTGGGCGACGTCCGCGGCTTGCTCGAGCGAGCTCTCGGGGTGAATGGAGAGTTGGAGATTCGCACCGAAACCTGTCCCCTCGTGGGAGCGGAGTCGACCCAACTCGAGACGGTCCTGCTCAACTTGGTGGTCAACGCTCGGGATGCTCTCGGCATGGATGGTCACGTGGTCGTGGAGTGCCGTCCGATCGAGTTGAGCGGGCCGCAGGCAGCGGTGATTGGCCTTCTGCCCGGCGTGCACGTGTGTCTGTCGGTGACCGATGACGGGCAGGGGATGAGCGAAGAGGTTCGCACGCACGCTTTCGACCCGTTCTTCACCACCAAAGCAGAGGGCAAGGGAACGGGTCTCGGGCTGAGCACGGTGCGTGCGTTCGCGCAGCGCTTCGGCGGCGTCGTGACGCTGCATTCGCGCGTCGACGTCGGAACCAGGGTCGAGCTGTGGCTGGTTCCGTGGCGTGGCGAAGCCGAGCCGACAGCGCGCTGACCTCGATGGACCTGGACGAGCCGGATGGACCTGGGACGCCCAGCCATGCCCCACGGGTCGAGCTAGCCGCGCGCCGGTAGCTCACTGGTCCGCAGCTCACGGGCCCGTAGCTCATGAGCCAGTGCGGCGCTCTGGCTCGTGCCGATGCGGCTGGCGCCCAGCTCGAGGTACCGCTCCACCTCGGGCAGCGTGCGGATGCCGCCTGACGCCTTCACCTGGACCTCCGGCGGGCACGATGCGCGCAGCAGGGCCACGTGCTCGGGAGTGGCACCGCCGGGGCC
>DATIDO010000748.1:0-5808 GCA_035456245.1 Polyangiaceae bacterium | reverse complement strand
GGGGTTCTTTTGGCGGTTGGCTGGGTCGTGACGCGTGGCCGCGCCGGGCTGCGCACCGCGTCGTTCGCTGGAGGGGGCGTGGCGCTCTTCGTCGGCGCGCAGCTGGCCTTCCGCTACTTCTACTACGACGACTGGCTACCGAATACGGCCTACGCCAAGGTGGTCATCCACGAGAACCGGCTGAAGGCCGGCATCGCGTACATCACCGACAGCTTCCAGCCGCTGGCCGCCGTCTGGTGCGTGCTGCTCCTGGGTCTGTTGCGCGCCGCCTTCGTCTCGTCTGGTCGCAAGCAGCTCATCCCACCGCTGCTGCTGGCGCTCGGCTGGGTCGGCTATCTCATGCGCGTCGGTGGCGACAATTTCCCAGCCTGGCGGCACCTGCCCTACGTGATCGGTCTCGCGGCGGTCGTGCTGGCCCAATTGGTGGCCGAGGAGCACGAGCGGGCCGGGCGGTTCACGGGGCTCGGCTACTTCGCGGTCAGCATCGTGGCGCTGGGTTGGCTCGGTACATTTTGCGACCCCAACAACGTGGCGGGTCACCAGCGCTGGCAGTGGGACGGACGCCCCGTTTCCAAGGTGCTGGCGAGGGCATTTGCCCAGGAACGGCCGAGCATAGCCGTGGATGCAGCGGGGGCGATCCCGTATTTCTCCGGCCTGCCATCGATCGACATGTTGGGCCTCAACGATCGGTACCTCGCTCACCATCGCCCCGAGGGCATGGGACAGGATCTGATTGGGCACGAGCTGGGCGACGCGGACTACTACCTGCGTCGCAAGCCCGATCTGTTCTGTTTCGGTGTGCCGCCGTGCTTCCACGGTCCCCGCTACGCGACGCAGCAGGCCTTGGTGAAGAAGCGCGGCTTTCGCGACGACTACATCCCCGTTCGCATCCAAACGCGGCTCGGAGCGAGGCCGCTGGTCAGTGAGTTCTGGCTGGACAAGACGGGTCGGCTCGGGCCGAAGCGTGAGGGAGGGCAGCTATCCATCCCCGCCTACCTGTTCGAGGGGAATCCCCCGCTGAGTCGCCTGGATGGGGAGCATCTGATCTCGCGGTTCGAGCGAGGACGGGCCTTCACTCGCGTGAAGCTGGAGCCAGGAAGCTACCGCTTGGCGGCGGTCGATGCGCGAGGCGCGGCCCGGCTGAGCGTGGGCGGCCCGGGGGTCCAGATGAGCGCCGATCTGGCGAGTCCGTCCGAGTTCGTGCTCGAGCGGGAGGCCGTCGTGGAGTTCGCCATCACGGCTACCGCGCCGATCGAAGTGCGTGGCCTTGTGCTGAGCCGGCGCTGACGATCAGCGATGCCGCAGCTCGAGGCGTAGCTGGGTCAGCTCGGCCTCGGTGCGCTCGTTCTGCGCGCCCCTGCGCCAGAGCGTCATGTTGCCCTCGCGCGCCACGAAGCCGTACGGGTGGCGCGCGAGAATCGCGCGCACGTTCTCCCGGGTGCGGGCCTGGTGAAACGAGCTGGCGGCCAGCAGCAGGTATTCCCCGGCCGTTTGGTCCTGCGCCAGAGCGTAGAGGTCACGGCGGTTGGACAGGTGGGGCGCTTCGATGTCGGTGGCCGAGACGCTGGCGTTGGGAGGGATCTGGGCAATCAGACGCCTCAGGCGCTCGAGTCGAACCCGCTCGTCGGCGTCCAACGAGAAATGAACTGGCAGCATGCCGACGAACGAGCTGGGGTACAGCACGACGCCGAAGACGGCCGAGTGGCAGACGGTCGCCAGCACCAGGGCCGCCAGGGCCGAGCGAGCGTGGACCAGGGGCTGCGAGAGCAGCGCAGCGGGCCGATTGAGCAGCTCGCCCCGCTCGGCCATGCGCAAGAACAGCACGCTGGCGGCGAACGTGTAGGGCACCAGATGCGTCGTGTACTGGTAGTTGATCGAGTAGGCCGGCCGCCAGCTGGTGAGGATGGTGAAGAAGAATCCGGGCACGGCCAGCAGCGCCAGCGGCATGCTGCGCAGCGGCAGCAGCGCCAAGGGCACGAAGGCGTGCAGCAAGTACTCGAACTTGGCCTCGGTCAGCAGCGTGCGCAGGACGAAGACGGGGTTGAGCAGGAGCGTGCGCAGGATGGACCCGAAGCCCTTCTCTCCCGGGGCGACCAGCTCCTTGTACATGTCGGCGAACCACCAAGTGCCGGCCCACGGCATGATCACGAACTTCACGATGCCGAACCAGACGCCCGAGACGAGGGCCAGGACGGCGCCGAGCTTCGGGCGCGCTCCTGTCAGGACCAAGAACAGTCCGACGATGGCCAGGCCGGGTGCGACGTCCTCACGCAGCGAGAACAGCACGATCAGCGAGGGGACCAGCAGCGCCAGCTTGTCCTTGGCAATGGCGTAGAACAGCAGGAAGTGGAAGAAGACGGCGAGCGGCAGCCAGTGAAAGTCGTAGAACTGCGCACCGTGGACCAGCGGTGACAGCAAGTAGCAAAGGGCGATCAGCGCCGAGCTCCACGCCGACAGCTGCGTGCGCGCAAAGGCAAACAGCGGGATGGCGGCGCCGCCGAGCAGCGCTGCTTGCAGGATCAGCAGCGATTCCGCCCGCGGGTAGACTGCGTAGAACGGCAGGAACAGCAGCATGCCGAAATGCGCGTGGTCGGCGAGGGCGTTGCCAGGGCGATCACCGAACATGACGGTCGAGCGGTACGGTTCGCCGTGCAGCGCGTTCCACGACATGTTGTCGAAGATGGCCAGATCGTAGGCGCCGGTGCCGAAGCGCTGGTGGTTCAGGACCGTCAGGTAGCCCGTGTAGGCGACGTAGGAAGCCGCGGCCGTGCAGACGAGAATCAGGGGGAGGCGGGGATGGTCGAGGAGGCTCGGCCATGGGCGCTCGAACGTCGCGAAGCTGACGCGGAACGTGCGTTCGGCCACGAGCGACACGGCTGCCAGTACGAGCAGAAACTCGAGCGGGTGCGTGAACCAGAACTTCGTCTCGAGCAGCGACGGCACGGTCGCCAGCGGAATGATCGGCGCCAGGCGACGGGCCCAAGTCTCGGCGCCGGCCCACAGCGCCTCGCTTCGACGGCGCACGAGGCCAATCAGCCCGCCGAGCGCCAGCACCAGGAGCGCACCGAACCAGATCACGAGTCGGGTACGCAGACCCTTGGGGTAGCGATTGGCCTCCAGGATGGCGGTGCTCACGTCACCCAGGACGAGCGAGCATCCCCCCAGTAGCAGGGCGGCGCCCTCGGCAAACAGTAGGCAGCCGAGGCGCGTGGCCCGCGTCAGCAGGGGACCGAGCGAGGACGGCTCGGCAGCAGTCGGGGGGGGCGCGTCTGCACTCGAACTGCTGGCTGCACTCGAGCTATTGGCTTCCGACACGCTGGCTTCTGTCACGCTGCTGGCTCCCGACACGCTGGCCGAGCATTGCAGTCCCCCGGAGGGCTCGCAACGGCGGCAGCCCTTCTGTACGGGGGCATGCGACTGAGGTAACCAGGGGCCGACGCGAGAACGTCCGGGCCGAGGATCGAGACGACGTGAAGGGTGAACAACGGTCGGTGCGCAAGGCAAAGGGCGAGGTCGCCTGGCTTCGCTGGTTCACGCAGCTCTCGTGGCTGGAGGTGCTCTGCATTGCGGTCGTGGGTGCCGGAGTCGTCCTCCGCTTCGTCTACCTGGCGCGCCCGATGCGCTTCACCTTCGACGAACACCATTTCGTCGAGAACGCCCGTAACTATTTGGCGGGCAAGGCGGACTGGAACGATCACCCTCCGCTCGGCAAGCTGTTCGAGGCCGTGTCCATCCGGACGCTCGGTGATACGTCCCTGGCTTGGCGTCTGCCGTCCGCCATCTTCGGTCTGGGCTCGATTGTCTGCGCGGCGGGAATTGCAGCGAGCTCGTTCGCCAGTCGCCGAGCGGCGCTGTTGGCGGCGGCGTTCTTCGCCGCCGATGGATTCTTCTTTGCTTACTCGCGGACCGCTCTGATCGACGGGCACCTCGTGTTCTTCTCGCTCGCCGCTACCTGGGCCGCGCTGGCGATACGAGGCTTCTGGGGCACGGTGAGCGCGGGCCTGTTGGTGGGGCTCGCCTTGGGCACCAAGTTCACCGGGATCTGCGCGCTGGTTCCGGTGACCGTCGCGCTGGCGACCCAGCGCCCCCCGCTCGGGGAGAGCCGCTTGCTCGCTCGTGCGAGCTGCCTGTTCGTGCTCGCGCTCGGCGTCTATCTCGTGCAGTGGCGAGTCGGCTTGGCGCTCTCGCACAGTGAGCTCGGGTGGTTCGGTGGTTTCTCCGAGACCGAGCGGCTGCTCGAAGGGCACGAGCGTGCGACGGCGGCGACCCACCCGCTCACCTCGAGCTGGCCCACCTGGCTGACGCCGCGTCGACCCATCACCCTCTACTACCGAGAGGGGAAGCGGGGCCTGGTGGCGCTGACCATGCTCGGCAACCCACTCATCTGGTGGATGACGTCGGCCACCTGCTTGGCCAGCCTGGCGCAGATCGTGTGGTTCGGTGCGCGGAGCCCCATCCGGAACGAGGGCGCAGCGGTCGGCCTGTGGGAGGAACGCGGACGGGCCCTGTTGGTGCTCCTTTCCGGTTGGGCTGCGTTCTTGGCGCCGTGGATCCTCACGCGCCGCGATCCGTACCTCTATCACTACCTGCCAGCCTATGCGTTCGGCGTCATCGGGCTGGTCGGTTACGTCGACCATTCGTTCAAACGCCACCCAAGGCTCGGCGCCTTGCTCGTGGTCCTGGTGGTAGCGGCGGCTGCGGTCTACGTGCCGCTGTGGGCCGGCCTCCTGACGACGCCCGAGTACTTTCGGTTCGTGCTGCCTTTCCCTTCTTGGCGCTGAGGGCCGGCGTTCGTTCAGGCCAGGCACGAAGCCGGGTTTGGTGAACGGATCGGGCCTCGAGCGGCCGATTGAGGAGAGGCCAGGGCATCTGCTACTGGTCCGGCACTATGGAGAGCTCTCTGCTCGCGACCTCGGGAGCGCGTTCCTTGGCAAGCCCGTCGCCGAAGACGTCTCGTATGGCGAGCGCACTGCTCGCCTTCGTCTTCGTCTGTCTGGTCCTGCGCTTCGGTTGGATCTCGGACGACGGCTTCATCACCTCTCGCACCTGGGACAACGCCTTCAATGGCTTCGGCTGGGTCCTGAACCGCGGCCATCGTGTCCAGACCTTCACCAGCCCGCTCTTCATGCTGCTGGGGCTGCCGATCCACGCTCTGACCAGGGACCCCTACTGGTCGCTCATGGGCGTGAACCTCGTCTGCGTGGCGGGGCTGCTCCTCGTGATCGCCGGAGGCTTGCGCGACCAACCCATTCGAACTGCCTTCGTGTTCCTCGGACTCTCGCTCTCGCCCTCGGTCCTGGCCTACGCGACCTCCGGCCTGGAGAACTCGCTCGGCTTTCTGCTGGTTGCGGCCTTCGCCTTCGTGGCGCTGGGTCGCGGGGGGCGCTCGTCGGCCTCGGCGTGGACTCTGGCCGCGCTCCTGGTGCTGACCAGGCAGGACTACTTTTTGTTGGTGGCTCCCGCTCTGGGGCGGATGGTGTGGCGGGAGCCCCGGACCTGCGCCCGCAACGCCCGCTGGGCGCTCGCGCTGCTGGTCGGCTGGTTCGGTTTCGCCCTCGCGTACTACGGCTTCCTGTTTCCCAATACGGCCTACGCGAAGCTCAACGTCGCGATCCCGCTCGCCATCAAGCTTCGGCACGGGCTCGGCTACCTCCTCGACGTGGCCACGCGCGACATCGTCGTCATCGTGGTGCTCGGTACTTCCGCAGCGTTTGCGGTTGGGACGACCCTGCGTGCACCCGCCCGCGCGCTCCTGATGGGTGTGGTCCTCTACGTGCTCTACGTCGTCGGCATCGGCGGCGACTTCAT
>DATIDO010000747.1:0-3873 GCA_035456245.1 Polyangiaceae bacterium | reverse complement strand
GGGTACTGGTCCCACTGACTGGTCACCCGTCCGCCCTCTTTTCGTCACCGGCTTGTCACCTTCCAACGGCGACCACATATTGGGGCGATGGCAACCTTGTACCGGTTCCCGCATCGGCCGCGCGTAACGGCGGCAGCCCGAGTTGCGCACATCTTCGAGCCTCAGGCCGAGCTCGAGAACACCGTCCGCGCCATGCATCGCTTCTTGGCCTTCGCGACGGCGCAGACCGCCCTCGTAGTCCTCGCGCTGCAGCTGATCACCCGCTGAGCTGGTTGCCGGCTGCACCCACTGCAGCTGATCAGCAGCTGAGGCCGAGTTCGGCATGCGCTGCGGCGCAGCGCCCCGCCCTTCGAACGCTCGCGTTCTGCACGACGGCGAATCGTGGGCTCGATGATCCGACCGCTCGGTCGCCGATGATCTCGGAGACGGACGATTCGCCCGCTCAGAAGCGGTAGCGCTCGTCCAGCTTCGGCACGGTGATGTTCAGCTGCTTCAGCTTGGCGCACTCGCGCTCCACCTCGGCCTGGAACACCGGCTTGATGTGATAGAGGAGCGTCGGCAGGTCGCGCACGTTCACCAATTTGCGCAGATCTTCGGCCACGGTGCGCGGCGTGTGGTGGCCACTCAGCGTAGCCAAACGCTGCTCCCGGTTCGGAAAACTCACCTCGACCAAGAGCGCGCGCAGATCGGGCTCCTTGTTGAGCAGCGTCCACAGACGATCGGTCGGACCGGTGTCACCGCTGTACGCGATGCTGCCGCGCTTGGTGCGCACGATGAAGCCAGCCGTATCGATCGTGTGCGAGACGCCCACCGCGCGCACCTCGTAGCCGGCGATGTCGACGGGCCTCTCGAGCGGCAACTCGACGAACTTCAGCGTCGGCTGATGCACGCTCGGGATGGCCGTGAAGTCGGGCCAGATGAAGTTGTTGAAGAAGTGCTTCTTCAGCGCGGCGAGTGTCGGACGAGTGGCACCGACGAGCAGAGGCGGCGCGCCGGCTTGGCAGCGATTGTCGGCGATGGTGGCCAGGTCGCGAATGTGATCGAGGTGCGCGTGACTGACCAAGCATCCCTGCAGGCGCATCTGCGCGCGCAGATCGAGGCCGCTGGTAAGTGACCCGGCGTCGAGCGCGAGCTTGCCGTCCAGCACGAAAGCACTGGTTCGGTGCTTGGGCGTCTCTCCACCGTGACACCCGACGACGCGAAGCTCCATCTTGCCGAATGCTAACTTGATGGCGGTGAGCGCCGCAAATCTCGGACGGCACGGATCGCCCGAGCCACAGCCAAAGGCCCTATCCAGGCCCAAAAAGGAAAGGCGCGCCCGGGGGCGCGCCTTTCTTCATGAAGTGGGTCGGCAGGCTCAGCCCATGCCGAAGCCACCCATGCCGCCCATGCCACCCATACCGCCCATGCCGTCCATCCCGTCCATGCCGCCGCCGCCGGGGGCGGGAGCTGCAGCCTTGGGGATTTCGGTGATGGCAGCCTCGGTGGTGAGGAGCAGGCCTGCGATGCTGGCTGCGTTCTCCAGGGAGACGCGCACGACCTTGAGCGGATCGATGACGCCGGCAGCCTCGAGATCCTCGTACTTCTCGGTGCGAGCGTTGAAGCCCATCGCGCCGGACAGCTCGGCCACGTGGTGGACGACGACCTCGCCCTCGAGACCTGCGTTGTTGGCGATCTGAGCGAGCGGAGCGCGAGCTGCCTTCTTCACCAGAGCGGCGCCGAGACGGACGTCCTCCTCGTCGAACTGGAGCGCGTCGATGGCGCTCGAAGCGCGCAGCAGCGCCACACCGCCACCGGGGACGTAGCCCTCTTCGACCGCAGCGCGCGTGGCCGCCAGAGCGTCCTCCACGCGATCCTTGCGCTCCTTCACCTCGACCTCGGAGTGGCCGCCGACGTGGATGACGGCGACGCCGCCGACCAACTTGGCCAAGCGCTCCTGGAGCTTCTCCTTGTCGTACTCGCTCGTCGTGTCCTCGATGGCGCGACGGATCTGCTCGATGCGAGCCTTGATCTGCTCGGGCTTGCCCTGGCCACCGACCAGCGTGGTGTTGTCCTTGTCCACCACGACGCGATCGACGCGGCCCAGATCGGCCAGCGTGGCGCTGTCGAGCTTGCGGCCCAGGTCCTCCATGAAGGGCGTCGCGCCGGAGAGTGCAGCGATGTCCTTCAGCATCTCCTTGCGGCGATCGCCGAAGCCCGGGGCTTTGACGGCGGCGACGCGCAGCACACCGCGCATGCGGTTGACCACCAAGGTGGCCAGAGCCTCACCGTCGATGTCCTCGGCCAGAATGAGCAGCGGGGCGCCGGACTGGTTGACTGCCTCGAGCACGGGCAAGAGGTCGACCATGGCGCTGATCTTCTTCTCGCTCACCAGGATGAAAGCGCCATCCAACTCGACCTTCATGTCCTTCTGGTTGGTCACGAAGTAGGGGCTCAGGTAGCCGCGGTCGAACTGCATGCCCTCCACGATGTCGACGCGGGTGTCGAGGCCCTGGGCCTCTTCGACCGTGATCACACCGTCCTTGGACACTTTGTCCATGGCCTCGGCGATGAACGAAGCGACCTGCTCGTCACCATTGGCGCTGACCAGGGCGATGTGGCGAATGCGCTCGCTCGTGGAGGCGTCCTTGCCCTGCTTCTTGAGCGCGGCGACCACGGCCACCGTGGCCTGCTCGATGCCACGCTTGACGCTCATCGGGTTGGCGCCAGCCTCGACCAGCTTGAGGCCCTCGGCGAACAAGGTCTGCGCGAGCAGCGTAGCGGTGGTGGTGCCGTCGCCCGTGTCGTCGTTCGTGCGCGAAGCAACCTCGCGGACCATCTGCGCTCCCAGGTTCTCGAGCTTGTCGTCCAGCTCGATCTCCTTGGCCACGCTCACGCCATCCTTCGTCACCGACGGTGCGCCCCAGCTCTTCTCCAAGGCGACGTTGCGACCCTTGGGGCCCAGCGTGACCTTGACGGTGTTGGCGAGTTGATTGACTCCGGCCAGGATCTGGCGGCGGGCGTCGCGACGGTAGGCGATGTTCTTGGCGCTCATTGCCGCGGCAACGTAGGTCGCTCGCCTGCCAGGTCAACCCTGCACCCAGATCGAAAAGTCGGTCCCCCAATCAAAAAAACGCACCTGAACCCTTGCGCATCCACCAGCCTGGGGATAGTTATCCGCCCCCGCCTCGGACGGCTGGTTCGAGCGGCTTCTGCCGCCGAAGTGGCCCCCATGGCCGATCGTCCTGGGGAATCGTCTAATGGCAGGACTTGGGTTTCTGGTACCCACTATCTAGGTTCGAATCCTAGTTCCCCAACCAGCTCGACCGAGAGTGAGAATCGGCCGGGAGTTCGCAACGAGTTCGCAAAGGCCCCATCGTCTAGCGGTTAGGACGCTGGCCTCTCACGCCGGCAACAGGGGTTCGAATCCCCTTGGGGTCACCAAGAGTGACAACCGCACCGAAAGCCTCGGAGAAATCCGGGGCTTTCGGCTTTTGTTCTCCCGGAGCGGCGGCAGAGGTAGCCTGCCATCATGAAAATCGTGCTCTTGGCCTGCGCCGCGCTCGTGGGCTCCCTCTTGGTTGGTGCGCTGACCGGCTGCGCCGAGGAACCCACCCCTGCTACGCCGCCCAGCGGAGCGTCGACCGAGGGCGGCGAACCAGCCGCCACACCATCGAGCGCCGAGCGACCAGCAGGCAAGGTCGCGGCCTGCACCGGCGACATCTCGTGCAACGCGGACTCTTCCATTTCGGCTCTCTGGGGGCGCTGCAACATCGAGACTGGGAAGTGCAGCTGTCTCGAGGGCGCCGTGCTGGATCCGCAGAGCGAGCGCTGCATCCCCACGGCCCTCTGAGCTCGCGGGCGCACCCTCGCCCCAGCTCCCACTCGCGCCCA
>DATIDO010000746.1:0-6231 GCA_035456245.1 Polyangiaceae bacterium | reverse complement strand
CATTCCGGTCGAAGACGTGAAGGAAGGTGACCTGCTGCTCTGCGACAGCGGCCAGGTCCTACCCGTGGACGGCGTGGTCGTGCGCGGGACCTCGGCGCTCGACACCAGCTGGCTGAACGGCGAGCCCCTGCCGCGCTGGGTCGAGGCGGGCAGTGAGGTCGAAGCGGGCTGCATGAATGCCGGCGCACAGCTGCTGGTACGGGCGACGCTCCCCGCTCACCGGAGCCGCATCGCCAGTCTGGTCGCGGACGTGGAGCGCGCGTTGCTGGAACGGTCGCCGCTGGCGACGCTGGCCGACGTCGTTTCCGGGCGATTCACCGTCGTCGTCCTGGTGCTGGCCGCCATCACCTTCGGCATCCACGTGGGAACCGCTGGCTCGGCCGCCCTTCAGCACGCTCTGGCACTGCTGATCGTAGCGTGCCCCTGTGCGCTCGCCATGGCGACACCCCTGGCCCTGCACGTGGCGGTTCGTCAGGCCGCACGGCGCGAAATCTTGTTGCTGCGAGGCGAAGCGCTCGAACGGCTCGCCCGACCTTGCACGCTGATCCTCGACAAGACCGGCACGTTGACCTTGGGTCGGCCCACGCTGGTCCGCTGGGACGGCGAGCCCGCACTCCGTGACGTGACGCGGGTGGCCGAAGCCCGCTCCCATCACCCCATCGCGCGCGCCCTCCTCGACGGGGGAACCGGTGAAAGCGCCAGCCCCGATGTCACCGACATCCGCGAGGTCCTGGGCCGCGGCGTGACCGCGCTCTACCGAGGTCAGCCCTTTTCCGCAGGTTCGGAGAGCTTCGTCCGCTCCAGTGCGGAGCTCGACGAGCAGGCCGAGCGCTGGCTCACGTCGGGGCCAGCTGGCGCTTCCCCGTTGCTCGTTGCTTGGGAGGGTCGGGTCCGGGCCATCGGCTGGATCGCCGATCCAGTCCGCCCCGGCATGGCCGAAGTGCTGGCCGAGCTACGTGCCATGGGGCACGAGCTGGTACTCGCGAGCGGCGATCATCCAGAGACGGTGGCACAGGTCGCTGCCCAGCTGACCGAGCGCTCCGGGAACGCAGGACTGTTCGGCCGCGTGGTGGGCGGCGCCAGCCCCGACGACAAGCGGCGCCTGGCCGAAGAGGCGCAGGGTCGGCGACGCACGGTGGTCGTCATCGGTGACGGCGTGAACGACGCAGCCGCCCTGGCGACCGCCGACGTCGGCATCGCCGTCCATGGCGCAGCCGAGGCCGCCAGGCTTTCCGCAGATGTCTTCCTGGGCCGCAACGGCGCGCTCGATCTCGTGACGCTGCTGCGAAGCGCCAGGCGAGGGCTGGCCGTGATCCGCCGCGGCATGTTCTTCTCGCTCCTCTACAATGTCGTCGGCATCGGCGCGGCGATGCTCGGATGGCTCCACCCCCTGTGGGCCGCTGTCCTCATGCCGCTGTCGTCGATCAGCGTCGTCACCAACGCCTTTCGCTCGCGAATCTTCCCGGCTCCGGAGAAATCATCATGACAGTCCTGTTCGTCATCCTGCCGCTGGCGCTGCTCTTCTCCAGCCTGTCGGTCTGGGCGTTCGTCTGGACCGCTCGCTCCGGGCAGCTCGACGATCTGAAAACGCCCTCCCTGCGTGCCCTCGAGCCCGACGAAGGGCCCGCAGAACGCGCCGCCATCGAACGGCGCTGAACGACACGCGTCCGCTCGGCTCGTTACTGGGTGGGTCGCAGGTCGAGCACGCGCACGACGGCACGAGCCTCTCCGGCTTCGCCGATCCAGGCGACATGCGTACCGTTGGCCGCGAGCGCGGTGATGTGACCGGTCTGGCCGGAAATCAGCTGCCGCGCTTCACCGCCGCTCGTTGGCACTGCGACCAGTCCGCCCACCTGCGCGCAGATCACGCTATCGGCCACGGCGAGCGGTGAGCACACCAGCTTCTCGGCCAAGCGTTCATCGACGACGAAATCAGGGCCCAGGCGGTGCACGCTGCGAGTCGGCCCGTCGTAGAAGAAGAGGTCGTCGCGGCCGATCAGACCGGCCGGAGCGCGACCCGAGCGTAGCGCCGTGTAGCGCGGCTCCCCGCCATCGAGCGAAACCGCGCCGATGCGCCAACCATCGCGCGAGTCCTCGACGAAGAACACTCCGTTGCCAATTGTCGCAAGACCGACCAAGCGCTCGCTCGACTCGTGAATCTGGCGCCCGCGCCCGGCGCGCAGGCTGCGGATCCTGTAGGTGCCGCCTTCGTCGCGCTCGATCCAAGCGAGCCGCTCGCCTGCGCCCGCCAACCACTCGGGTTGCCGAGCCAGCTCGAGCAGCAGCTGCCCCGCGCCACACTTCGCTCCGCTACAGCGCGTCGACAGGCGCCGCAGCTTGCCTGCCTCCCAATACACCAGTGCGTCGCCCACCCACGCACGCACGGGACCGGTCGCGCCCTCGTGACGCACCGGCTCGCGCCCCGGAGCCACGCGAAACCAAGCATCCCTCCCGAAGACCAACAGATCCTCGCCGTCGAATGCGACGCTGGGACCGTAGGCCGACTCGGCCAACTGTAGGACTTCCACGATCGCTGGCGTGTTGCTCGATGGCCGCGACGCCGCTCCGATCGCCGCGGTTCCGCTCGGCGCGGTTCCTGGCGCCGCTGCTGCGTCTTTGGGAGCTGCGCCGCCCTTGGGAGCTGCTGCGCCTTTGGGAACTGCTGCGCCTTTGGGAACTGCTGTGTCCTCGCGAGGCGCGCTGCTCGATACAGCTGCTGCCGCCTTCTTTTCATTGGGCTTGGTCGCAGGTGCTTCGCTGCAGCCCCAACCCACGAAGCTCGCCAGGCAGAAGCCGAACGCCAGCCGCGCCGTTGTGCTCCGCAGCTCGGAGCGGTCGCCCTGGAGAACTCGAAGCGCGCGCAAACGAAGCATCTTGCTCGCTCTAGCTGGAGGGCGAGCGAGGCGTCAACGCAGGGTGATGCCGTTTCGGCGCTGCAAGGTCTCGCGCGCTTTCGTGAACTTCTCTGAACCACCTGGTGCCTCTCGTGACCCTGTTCGGGAATGATGAGTTCTCCGACACCGCTCCGCTTCGCCGGATTTCTCATCGCGACGGCAACTTTCGCGTCCTGCTCCAATGGAGCGAACGACGACAGGGGACCCGATGGTTCGGCCACCGATTCGGTTGGCTCCGACGGCAGCACGGACGCACCGGACAGCGGCGCTCCGGATGCAGGCAGCGGCGGAACGGGTCCCCAGGCTCCCGCACCTGGATGCGAGCAAGGCTATCGAGAACTGAGCGATGGCTTTTCGGGGGTTCACGTCGAGCGCGTCTGTTGGCCCGATGGGCTGATTGACCAAACGGCCTCGCTCGCCGCTTTCGAGCAGCACGTCTATCCCCTGCTCCTCGCCCACTGTGCCGAATGTCACAGCTCGACCAGCGCGGGGCAGGCGCCGCTCCACTCGGACGCCAACGTCGAGTTGGCTCACCAGTACGCGCTCACGCGCGTGAACTTCAGCGAGCCACAGAACTCCAAGCTGGTGGTTCGCCTGGAGATCGACCGACACAACTGCTTCGGAGCGGGCTGCCAGCAGGCCAGCCAGGAAATGTTGGCCGCCGTCGGCGCTTGGGCCGCCGCCGTGGCCCCCAGCCTTCCGGAGACGCCGCGAGGCACACCCGCCGACGAGACGATCCAGGAGGGCGATCTGCTCGCCTGGATCGCAGCGGATCGGGCGACGCTCGCGGAGGCGGACCGTCCCTTCGTGAAGTACGCGTCCTTGCACGAGCTGCACAACTCCGGCGCGAGCGCTCGCGACCTGGACATCGCCAGGGTGGCCTTGTCCAAGGCGCTCAACACGGCGGCCCGTTGGGCACCGGAGCTGGTGAACCCCAGCGACGTGAACGGCAAAGGCCTCCTCTACCGCTTCGATACGCGGGACTACTGGGGCTACAACAAAGGCGTCACCAAGCTGAATTTCGGCGGCTCGGACGACGACGCCGCCTTCGGTCGCACCACCGTCAACTACCTCGGCGAACCGGTGGGTCAGTCGGTGTTCCAGGAGCGATACTCGTTCGCTCCCTCGGTCAGCGTGGATCCGGCCTTCGCCACCCTGGTCTGGAACCGGATCTTGGCCGGCAACGTCGAAGGCGCGACCGACTCGGGCGTCTTGCCACCCAACACCGACGGCTTTCACGACGAGTACGTGGAGGCCTCGCAGCTCGTCTACACGCTCACGCGACCCGACGTCTACAACGCCATCATGGCCATCCCCTGGTTCGCAGACGCCTTGGAGGACGAGCTGGGTATCGATCGCGCGGCAGGCGCCAACTCGTACGAGTGGATGCTGACCCAGCAGGCCATCACCGTCGACGCAAGGCTCTACTTCCGCGCGCGGCAGGCGAGCGGCACCTACTACTGGAAGACCTGGGACGTCTTCACCGGCCAGCTGCCGAGCGGGATTTCCACCATCGAACAGGCCTACGAACAGGGACAGATCCGTTTCCCGTTCTGGGCCAACCCCATCCCCCGATTCGTCTCGCCCTTTTCGGACGCTGCCGATCCGAAGTTCAGCTTCATCGCCACGCTCGCGCAGACGACCAGCCCGGCCGCTGGCTGCGACGGGCAGCCCAACTACGGGGGCAGCGAGTACGTGAATTGCCGTTGGTTCACCGGACAAGGCGGCCTCCAGCAGTCGGCCGAGGAGGTCATCTGGGGGTTGCCCAACGGGCTACAAGGCTACGCGCTGTTCGGCGGATTCAACCAACGACGGGTCGACGCATTCGTGAACATCGTGCGAGATCCGCGCATCCTGCGCAGCGACTCGGATGCGCAGATCAACGACCTGGTCGGCTTCGCCTCGGCGGACCGTCGCCTGAACACAGGCAGCTCGTGCATCGGCTGTCACGCCGACGGCATGAACCGTGGCAACAACGATCTGCGCGACTGGCTCGACTTCGCTCCCGAGCGCCTGCCTCACGGAGCGCGCGGAGTGGATGGCTGGGTCGACGATCCGACCACCGTCGAGCGAGTGAAGGAGCTCTACCCGCCCAGCCAAGTCATGCGCGCGAGGATGGAGGACGATCGTCGTCGCTTCCTGGGTGCCCAGGCGCGCATCGCTCGAGGAATGATGCTGGATCCCAACCCCAACGTCTTCGTCGAGCCAGCGATTTGGACGATCGAGTGGGCCCGCGATTTCTACCAGTACCCGACGACGCGTTCGAACTGAGCCAGGCCCACTCGATGAAGATCTCCCGACTCCCCTTGCGTTCACTGGCGGCCCTGCTGCCTCCCCTCTGGGCCGCGTTGGTCGTCGCCTGCTCGGCCGAGCTCGCCGACGACGCTTCGACGGACAGCTACGAACCGGACGGCAACGGTGCCCCGAGCGGAAGCGGCGGAGCCAACGCCACGGGCGGCGCCGCACCTGCATCCGGCGGAACGACGGACCCGGGCTCCGGAGGAACCGCAGGGCCGAGCTACGAGGGAGTCGCCCTGTCCATCGAGCGCTCGTGCGCGACCCAGTCGTGTCACGGCGCCGAGGAGGAGCCCCACATCGCCAATGACGGGACCTTGCCTGCGTTCTTGCTGGGAACACTGGTGGAGGAGTGCGCAGGGTTGCCACTCGTGACCCCCGGGCAGCCCGAGAGCAGCGCTCTGCTCAAGTTGGTGAACCGCGACTGTGGAGAGCTGTTCATGCCCGAGAACTGCACCCGCGATCCCTGCCTTCCGGACGACACCATCGCCACCTGGACCGAATGGATCCTGGCCGGCGCACCCATGCAGTGACTTCGATAAGCGCGCCTCCCGTTTCTTTCCCCTGATCCGCGCGACGACCGATGCTGCAGGGCGATGTCCGGACTGCCTGCCCAGAAGGCCCGCCCGCATGCGCCGCTTCGCCTGCTCGCCATATGGGCGGCCACCTCGTCGCTGATTGGTTGCGCGGCGCCGCAAGAGGCGGCCCACCCGGCTGGGTTCACCGAGGCGCACTCGCAGGAGCGAAGTCATCGCCACTCGGCCGAATCGCTCGTCGGCTCCGTTCTCGCTTCACCCCTCGGCAAAGGTGAGGCGCCCGCCGCCACGGGGCCGATGGCCCCCTCCGAGCTGGACGGCCCGAGGTGCTTGGCCGAGCTCGGACGCACCGACGTGGCCTTCCGGCCCCTCGAGCAGCTGCGCGGAGTGGAAACGCCGGTCGAAATCCGCGGACCCATCGGGCCGGTGACGTTCTGGGTGAACGGCGGTGCGCCCCTGCGGCTCGACTGTCGAATGGCGCTCACCTTGCGCCGCTTGGCGCCTCG
>DATIDO010000745.1:0-4082 GCA_035456245.1 Polyangiaceae bacterium | reverse complement strand
CCGCCCCGATACTCCTCTCGGTCGCGCGCTGGAGCGCGAGGCGTCCGCCTACGCGCGACTCGAGCATCCCCACGTCCCTAGCCTGCACGACTACGTCAGCGAAGCGCAGCGCGCCTGGCTCGTGCTCGCCGACTGCGGAGTGCCCGTGCGCAAAGCGCTCGAGCTGCCGCTGCCCGCCCGTGTGGCCTCGGCAGTCGGCGCGAGCGTGTGCCGGGCGCTGAGCCACGCGCACGAACGCGACATGGTGCACGGCGGCCTGGCCGTGGAGCACGTCTTCGTGAGGGAGGATGGCCGGGTCTCGGTGCTCGGTTTCGGCCTCTCGCCCCAACGAGAGGACTCGGTCGAACCCTTGCCACTCGGGCACCCCGGCAACCTCGCCCCCGAGTCCGCGCTCGGCCAAGCGCCCAGCGTAGCCAGCGACGTGTTCGCCATCGGCGCGCTGCTGTTCGAACTGCTCACGGGGACTTCGCCCTTTGCTCGGCAGGAGGCCAGCGAAGGGCGGGCAGCCCGCACGGACGAAGCACCGTCGCTCGTGTCGCGGGGCGCCGTGGTGCCAGCCGATCTGGAGCTGCTGGTGAAGCGCTGCTTGTCGCGCCTGCCCGGCAAGCGCCCCGAGAGCGCAGCCGAGATCGGCCGCCAGCTGGAGGCTCTGGCCGAGGCTGCGCCGGACGAGGTGGTGCGCGCGGCGCTGACGGGCGCGCAGCCGGCGCCGAAGGAAGACCGCCGCGCGACGTTCCGTCCGACGGCGTGGGGCCGCGGCGTGCTCTTTTGGTTCGGCTGCATCGTGGGCGTCGCAGCTGCCGCAGGCGTCGTGGCCTTGGTCCGCCATCGCGAATCGGCCCACCCACGTCCACCCGTCACCTGGGAGCTCGCGCCGAGCGAACACCCGGTGCACCTGCGCGCGGTTGCTCACCCTTGGGCGCACGTGGTCGTCGACGGTGTACGACGCGAGACGACACCCTTCGCCCTCCCCATCGTCCTCTCACCGGGGCCGCACGAGATCCGCTTCGAGCATCCCAACGCACGTACCGAGGTGCGCCGCATCGACGCATCACCCGGTGAGAGCGTCTTCCTGGACGTCAGCTTGAAGGTCGAGCGACCGCTTCCCACGGATCCGTGGGAACAGCCACCCGACGACTCTCCTTGATACGTCGCCTGGCCAGCTCGATACCGTCGAGTTCGAGCGCCGGGCTCACGACTCGGACTCGGGACGCCGCGCCACCCAGGCGAGTGCAGCGAGCACCGCGACCATGGCCGCAGCCGCCAGCACGCCGGAGGGCGGCAGGCCGAGCTGCAAGCTGTCGGTCGTGCCGCGAGCCCCAGCCAGAGCCGACAGGCCAATGCCGAGCAGTGCCTCGCCCGTGATCAGGCCAGCAGCCAGCAGCAAGCCATGGCGACCGGGGTTCTGTCCGCGAGCTCGCGCCCGACGCTCACCCCAGAGGGCGACGAGACCGCCGAGCGCCACGGGGACGGAGACCTCGACCGGCAGGTACAACCCGACCGCCAAGGCGAGCGGAGGCGTCCGCATCCGACTGCCGCGCCGCTCCAGCCAGTGATCGAGCACGAAGGCTGCCAGCGCCAGCGCGGCGCCGAGGGCCGCGAGCCCGAGCGGGAGTCCGCCGCCGAACACGCCGCTCGACACCGCCGCCATGAGCGACGCCTGAGGGGCACGCAGCGGACGCGGGTGTTCGGGCGTAGCCAGGCCGAAGCCGTGGACGTCGAGCAGGAGCTGGAGCACGGGCGCCAGCACGAGCGCAGCGGTCACCACGCCCACCAACTGGGCGATCTGCTGTTTGGCTGGGCTGGCGCCCAGCAGGTGGCCCGACTTCAGATCCTGCAGGGTGTCACCGGCGATGGCAGCAGCCGTGCAAACGGCCGTGCCGACCAAGATGGCCATGGCCGGTCCCGCAAAGCCATGGCCGGAAGCTACGGCGGGCACGCCCAGTGCGAGCAGCGCGAGCGAGGTCAGCAGCACGGTCGCGATGGTCACACCGCTCACCGGGTTGTTCGACGAGCCCACCAGGCCCGCCATGTACCCGGCGACGGCGCTGAACAGGAACCCCGCCAACAACATCATGACCAGCAGCACCAGCACGGCCACGCCGAAGCCGAGCAGCCACGTCAGCACGGCCAGGAGCACGATCGCCACGAAGGCGAGCAGGCCGATCAACCAACCACCTGGCAGATCGACGCCGCGCTCCAAGCCTTCACCCGAATCCGAGCGCCTCACCGCGAGCCACAGCTCGCGAGCGGCCGCGACGAGTCGATGGCGAAGCTTCACGACGGCGCCCAAACCACCGACCGTCATGGCTCCCACTCCGAGGAAGCGCGTCTGCTTGGACCAGGTATCCCAGGCCACCGACAGCGCGTCGGCGCCCGGTGTGAGCTCGGCATGAAACGGCAGCACCAGCAGCCAATTGATCAGCCCGCCCGCCGCAATCACCACGGCCGCCTCGAAGCCCACGATGTAGCCGACGGCCAGCAGCGCCGGCGAGGTGCTCGCGCCCAGTGCGAACACTCGGCCCGAGACGACGACTGCGCCCTCCAGCGACGAGCGCAGCAGCCCCAGGCCCCCTTCGAGCAACTCCAGCAGCGCGCCGAGCAGGCTGCCGCCGAGCATCGCCGACAGGCCACCTTTGCCATCGCTGGCGAGCCCGACGCGCAGCACCTCGGCGGTGGCGACACCCTCGGGAAAGGGTAGCGCTGCGTCGATGATGAGCGCGCGCCGCAGCGGAATGGAGAACACCACGCCGAGCACGCCACCGGCGCCCAGCAGCACCGCCGTCCACAGGTAGTCGAACCGCTCCCAGGCGCCGAGCAGTACGAGCGCCGGCAACGTGAAGATGGCGCCAGCTGCGACGCTCTCGCCGGCGGAAGCGGCCGTCTGGACGATGTTGTTCTCGAGGATCGTGCCGCGCAGCGCTCGCAGAAGACCCATCGACAACACGGCGGCCGGGATGGCGGCCGACACGGTCAGGCCAGCAAACAGACCCAGGTAGGCGTTGGCAGCTCCGAGCAGCGCCGAGAGCGCCGCACCGAGCAGGAGCGCCCGAGCCGAAAGTTCGCGCCCCCGCTCTTCCGCTGCCACTAGCTCCTCCAGCGCCCGCGCTCGAACTCGAACAGGCGCTCGAGCCGCAGCTGCTCACGCAAGAATGCGCCGTAGGTCGAGGGGACGCGCGGGTCACTCAGGAAGTGCACCAGCACTTGGCCCGCCGCCTCGGCGTCGTCGGTGGCGCGGTGCGCGCGCTCGAGGGCGATACCGAGCCGCGCCGTGACGTCTCCCAGCGCGCGGCTCTTCTCTTCCTTTTGCAGCTCACGCGCCCAGCTGAGCGGATCGAGCCAAACCACGTCGGGACGAAAGGCGGGCGGCAGCTCGGCGGGCATGCCACTTCGCCCCAGCTCGGCCAACAAGAACCGCCGATCGAAGTCGGCGTTGTAGGCCAGCGGCAGGCGGGCGGCGACGAACTCGAGCACCTCCGGGAACACCTCGGCGATCGCGGGCTGGTCGCGCACGTCGTCGTCGGAAATGCCGTGGACGGCAGTCGCGTCGGCCGGAATGGGCCGGCCGGGATTGATCAACCACGACTTGCGGTCGACCACCGCGCCGTCGACGAATGCCACGCAGCCGATCTCGACCACGCGATCGTTCTCGGCGTCGCGGCCCGTCGTCTCCGTGTCGATGGCGACCCAGGGAATGCCGCGCACGGGGCGCTCGCTCTCGAACTCGCTGGCCAGTCCCTGCACCACCACACGAATGAGGTGGGCAATGCCCGGGTAGTGGCGGCCCGTGGGGAAGCAGCCGCCCAGATCGAGCGCACCCTTCACGGTTTGGCCTGCCCGTGCAGCTTGCGCTCGAGGGCGAACCACTCCTTCAACTCACGGCTCAGATCCGTCTGGTAGTTGAACTCACGGCCGTTGATGAAGATGGAAGGGGTGCCCTTCAGCTGCACCTCGCGGCCCTGCTTCTTGTCGCGGGCCACGACGTCGGCGACGGCGTCGCTGCGGACATCGCGATCGAAGGCGGCCGCGTCCAGACCCAGCTTCTTCACCGTCTGGCCGATGAACTGCGTGGTCAGTGGCGC
>DATIDO010000744.1:0-3070 GCA_035456245.1 Polyangiaceae bacterium | reverse complement strand
TGCGCCGTCGCGACGCACACGCTCGACTCTCCTCCGCAGTTCCTCCGACTGCTCACCGGAAAGTACTGGCGGGAGCGCGTCGAGGCTGTCCCAAAGTTCGCCGATCAGATCCACGCGCTCGTCGGGCGTGAGTGCCGAGATGTCGACCGCAGGCTTGGCCATGACAGAAGTGTGCTCCCGCATGTGCCATGACGCCACTGCGAAGCGAGAGTACGACGACGAGTCAGCCCGTCCCTGGCAGCTCGCGGACTTCAAACGTCCCGTGTCCGAGCGAGCGCAGAATACGGGTAGGCCGAGGAGGCAGCGCCCTCACCTACGTGAGGGGCGCTGTCGAAGCGGCCGTTGTTGTGCGCGAGAGAGGACTCGCGGCCGCAGCAACGGCGAAGCCCCGATTGGTCTGCCGCGTCGAAACGAAGGCCTCAAAGGGTTCCCCAGGCCCGTGTCCGAAGGAGCGCAGAATACGGGAAGGCCGAGGAGGCAGCGCCCTCACCTACGTGAGGGGCGCTGTCGACTCGGCCGAATCGTGCGCGAGAGAGGACTCGAACCTCCACACCTTGCGATACCGGAACCTAAACCCGGCGCGTCTGCCATTCCGCCACTCGCGCGAAGGCGGGTTGCTTAGCGCGGGATCGGCTGGAGTTCTAGCGCCGGGTTTTCCGCGAGCGGGGCATCGGGGCGCCGCGAGCCAACGAGCGGAGCCCGGCCCGTGGGGGCCGGGATTCAGGGGCGCTTGGGCTCTGCAGGTGAGGCTGGAACTTCGAGAGGCACACGGAGCGCCTTTTCCCGGATGGTGCTCCAGGGGACGACGGTCCAGTGAACAACGTGGTCATCGAATGATTCGCTCAGACGACTGGACGGGCGCTTGGCGCGTCCCCATGTGTCGGCGAGGCCCAGCCACTCCTGCTGGCGCTTGCGGAGGGCGCGACCAAGAATGATGAGCTGGGCACGCAGTTGGCATTGCTCACCATACTCTTCCACCATGAGAGTCCTCGAAGGCTGGCTATTGAGCTGCTCGAGTTCGTCGCGCGCCTTCGCGTAGGCTTCTTCGTGGTCGGCGAGGAGGGCAGGGTTCTGCCAGCTGAGCTTGCTGCCATCCCAAGAGCTCAGGAGGGTTGCGGCGGCTTGGTGGGGTCCCACCTGGACCTCCTCGCAGGCAGCCAACATTTCTTCCGTCGAGAGGCCGCACCAGCCGTCTTCGTCCCTGCACGATTCGCGGCGGCGGAGGGCACGGCAGGTGTTGGTGGCGTAGGAGAACCGCAACATCTCGAGGAAGGGGTCGGCTGCCCCGTCCCCATTGCGATCCCAAAGATCCCAGTCGACCTTCACTCCGGCGATTGCCTTCCAGACACCACCCTCGTTGTGGAACGCGGCAGGTGAGCCTGGCGTTTGGAAGGTGACCCACTCCAGCTTGCCCGGCGCGAGGCATGTGAACTCGGGTATACCCTGGAGATCCTCCTGCAGGCTTTGTGTGCCATCGGCGTCGAAGGCGAGCAGTTGGGACCCGTGGCGGCCCGGACTTACCAAGAGGGCCCCCGTGCCTTCTGCAAAATAGAGCTTGGTCCATCCATGGCCGAGCACGGCTCGACCGAGCGCGGTGTCGAGTCGCGGGCCGACTCCGGTTGGGTACGCGACGCAGGAACTGCCGGTCACGCCGCGCGGGGGGAAGGGCGCGGGGCTCGAGATCTCGAACAGGTCGAGGGCTTCCTTCAGTGCCTCGAGGAATGGCGGCTCGAGAGGGGGGTCGGCTTGGGCGCGTCGAGCCTCGTCGAGCCGACGGCGCAGGTGGACAGGGAAAGCAGCGGGGTCCGCCTGTGGCAACGCGAGCCGGGTTTCGGCATCACTGAGGCGAAGCAAATGGGCAATGGCTAGGCCGTGCTCGATGGTGCCAGCGTTGCATTCCGGAGCATCCGGGGATGTCCGGAGGTCCTGGCCGAGGCGAAATAGCCGTTCGCGCAAGGTGTCGGCCGATTCGGTGAGTTCGAAGCGACGCAAGGTGGGATTGTACCGGCTGGCCAGGGCCAGGCCTTCGGTGTCGGGCCGCTCGCAGGTGGCAGATGGGCCGTAGTGGTATCGGTCACCCGCGATGGCGGGCTGTGTGTCTGAAAGCCAATACTCGGTTGCCCCAAACTCTTGCTCTTCGCCCAAACGCTCCCAGGTCGTACCGCGCAGGGTGAAGAGTTGGGCCCTCGCGCCTTCGTACTTCGTCTCTTCGAGCACCAGCACGGGATCGATGACACCTTCGATGCAGCGAGCGACCGCGACCCCTTTCGTCGAGGAAACCTTGCCCGTCGGGCCTCGTCGAAAGACCGTGAAGCCTTCGTTCTCCGTCGTTGCCCTGCAGCTGAAGACAGGCTCGGGTAGCGGCAACTTGGTGCAAGAGTAAGAGTGAAGGAGGTGGTCGCCGTGGTCCTGAGCCGCGGAGAGCGCTCCTTGGAAGTCGACCGGGACCTCCTCGGGGTTGCCGTCGAACGAGCTCTCCTCGAATGGCGACAGGCAATCCGGCGGGAGTGGTGTTGGCTCCTGACTGGTCCTGCCTGCTGCTGGTGCAGCCGTCGAGGCCGCCACCGGTGCCGCTGGTGTTGGTGCCGCCGGTGCTGCTGGTGCCGCTGTTGGTGTTTCCAGGACGGAACTGCAGCCCAAGAGGCTGAGAGCCAAACCCGTCGGCACGGAGCTTGGGAAAAGTGAGAGCTTCATTTCGAGAATTTCGGCTTGCCCAGCGCCCGGTCCGGGCATCGCGGCAGGTTGTCAGTCGTGCGCGAGAGAGGATACGCAGCCGGAGGTACGAGGGGGAGTGCCTGCAACGGCGGCGCGAGCGTCGGGATTTCTTTTCGTAACGTCCGACCCCGTCGCGTCACTGGGTCACTCGAGGGGCTCCTCGTCCCTTGGCGGAACGCTGGTGACGTCGCGGGGCTGGCAGAAAAGTTCGGTGTAACGAACCGGCGCCTCGCTTCACTGGGACGCGCATGAAGGGTTCACGTCGCAAGCTTCAGTTGGTTCGTTTCTCCTCCCTGCTGGTCTCGAAGGCCCCATTGGTCTCGAAGGCCCCATTGGTCTCGAAGGCCCCATTGGT
>DATIDO010000743.1:0-5744 GCA_035456245.1 Polyangiaceae bacterium | reverse complement strand
AGCGGCAACGGATCGAGACGGCTGCCCGCTGGACGGCGCGCTGGCTGGAGCGAGGCGAGGCGAGTCCGTCCGACGCCGCTCTCGTCCAGGAGGCCCTGGCCGCGCTCGAGCTGCCGCCGGGAGACGGATTCATTTGGATCGCGGGCGAGGCCGCGTTGGTGAAGACGCTGCGCGCGCACTTCGTCGAGCGGGGACACCCGCGCGCGTGGATCCATGCCGCTGCCTATTGGAAGTTCGGGCATGCCGACGTGCACGAAGTCGTCGAGGACTGCTGACGGGGCTGCTCGGGGTCACGCGTACCCCGAAGGCTCGGCCGGCCTGGGCTGCGCGCGTCTCGGACCGGGGCCCTCAATACTTCGCGAACACCACGATCGCCGCGCGCGGGACCAAGAGCTCGATGCGGCCGGCGTTCGACCAGCGCCCTTCGCCGCCGTTTCCCTCGTTCCAACCACCGAACGCCTCGGCGTCGCTGCTGTGGATCTCCACCCAGCAACCGTCGGGCAGCCGATGCGCGTCGGTCGTCAACTCGTACGCGGGGTAGGCTTGGTTGGCGAAGCTGGCCACGATCAGGTGCTTCTCGGTGCCGGCACTGCGAACGAAGGCCAGCACGCGGCTGGCTGGATCGGCGTGGATGACGTCGATTTCCTGCGAGCGCAGAGCTGGATGTCGCCGACGCAGGGTGATGGCCTGTTGGTAGAAATGAAAGATCCTCGCGCCCGTTCCGCGGCGAAGACCGTGCAAATCTTCTCGATGCTCTCGGAAGTCCGAGTAGCGAAATGGCTTCACGGCGCCAACTTCCTCGCCCATGAAGAACATGGGCGTACCTGCCGAGAACACCGAAAGGCCGAAAACCAGTCGCCCGCGCGCTTCGGCGAAGCGACGCGTCTCGCCAATCAGTGCTGCGCCATCGACTGCCGTCAGTAGCGTACGCTGCGTGCCCGCGGAGTTGCCGCACTCGTCGTGCGACTCGTGATAGACGACCTGGTTGGAGTGCGTCTGCGCGAGTGCGTGCGCGAACGGGAAGAGTTCGAGAGGACCGCTCGGATCTCGACCAGCCTGCCACAACAAACGCGCCCGCCCCTGCGACGCGTCGGCGTCCCCGATCAGGTGGTGGTAGAATGCCGCGTCCCAGCGCGAGGTGAAGCCGAGGCCGCGTACGTCGGGCGACTCGGTCACCTTGTCCCAACCCGTGTGATCCTCGGCGATCAGCATCAAATCCGGCCGCAACAGGCGCAGGGTGCGGGTCCATTGGCGCAGGAACTTCATCCCCCAGGCGTTCACGGTGGGCAGCGGGGCGCCGTTCGCATGCAAGACATTGTCCCGATGGAAGGCCTGCGTGAGATCGACTCGCAGCCCGTCGACGTGACACTCCTCGACCAAGAGCGCCGCGCTGGCGATGAACTGCTGACGAACGACCTCTTCGGAGTAGCGCGGAGCCCAACCCGATGAGCCGTTGTCGACGTAACCGCCGGTCGGATCGGGGTAGTCTCGGCTCTTTCCCTCGTAGTGGTAGTAGCCGTTGTGCTCGGGCAGGGTCGAGTCGTACTGCCACTGCGCGCGCTCGGCGATGGCGTCGTAGTGGTTGTAACAAACGTCCTGGATGACGGCGATGCCGCGACGATGACACTCGCGCACGAAGTGCTTGTAGTCGTCGAGCAAACCCGCGCTCGACTCGATCACCAGGTGGTGCGTATCGCCGTAACCCCAGCCGAAATCGCCCGAAAACTCGGAGAGCGGCAGGAGTTCGACGGCGTTGACGCCCAGATCTTCCAGGTAGTCGAGCAGCTCGAGCGCGTCGTGGAGGTTGCCCGGTCGCTCGAGCCCGAAGCCGAGCGCGCCGAGGTGCAACTCGTAGATGACCAAGTCGCCCACGTGGTTCGGGACCGTACGCCCCACGCGATACTCGTTCGCCCAGAACTCCTCGCGCGAGACACGCGCACGGGGATCGACGAACGGCTCGCGCGCGCAGGTGTCTTGCCCGACGATCACGCTGCAGCTGACCGAACCGTCCAAGGTTGCCGGATTGCCGTCCCAGGGAGCCACCTCGGGACGGATGGCTCCTCGTCCGCGCTGCGCGCGCGAAAAGACGTCGGTGCGGTACTTGATCTCACCCTGCTCGGTGGTGACGCGGTAGACGTAACAAGCGCCGCGGTGCGCATCGAAATCGGGGACGACGGCCGACCAAAAGCCTTCTTCGTCGCGACTCAGCGGGATGGGCGCGCGCGCGGGATCGATGCCCGAACCGTCGTCGCCGACGTAGCCGCGCGCGAAGGGAGAAAACACGACCTGGACGGCGCGCGCGTGGGGCGCCCAGACGGAAAAGCGCAAGTCGGGGCGCGGGCGACCGGGGACGAAGAACTTGCGCGCGCCGAGGCGACGCGCGAGCGTGAGGTAGTAGCGCTGAATCGGGGGCGAGCGCGTGAGGGTGAAGCTGAGGTAGCGTTCACCGACGTCCTCCAGCGTCCGATCGGTGACGATGCCCCACTCGCCCGGCCCACTCGGTCCGTCGAACAGCACGCCCCAGCGAAACTCCTTGCCCAGCTCGGACTCGTCGAGCTCGACTTGCGCCTCGAAGGCCGGGCAGCCGTCTTCGGCAGTGATCGTGCGCATGGGCATCTCGCTCCACTCGGAGGAGAAGCGACCCTTGCTCGTCCAGCTTCCTCGCAGACGCGGTCGATCGAACAGCGAGCCCTTCAGACCGGTCAGGTAGCGGAAGCGAACGAGCGGCATCTCCCCATGACTTTCGACCGGGAAGGGTCGCTTGCCCACCCCTCGTCCCTGTGGGGTCAGGCGGGGGCCGCCAATCTGAGACATCGGGGGGCGGGGACCCGAACCAACCTGGGAGGGGTCCGACCGAGACCGGAACCAACCTCTGGGAGGGGTCCGGCGGGGACCCAAAGTAACCTGGGAGAGGTCCGGCGGGAGAAAAGTCCGGCTGTTTTTGGCTGGATCTGTTGGTAAGGGGGTTTGTCCCACTGGACAGCAGTTCGCTATCCATCCACACTGGAACCGTGAGAAAGCGCTTCCTTTGTTTCCTGGTCCCCTCCCTCCTTCTGGCCACCGGCTGCGTGAAGAAGCCTGGCTCCGAGCCGGCCGAGATCCCGGAGACGACCCGTGCAGGTGAAGCCCACGTCCCCTTCGGTTCCCGTCCGCACCCCTACGCCGAGGGTTCGATCCTACCGAGCGCCTCGCCCGCCGAGCGCGATCAGGCGGTGAAGGACTTCTACGACTTCTGGAGCAAGAAGTACCTCGCGCCCGGCTGCAACCCCGGCGAGCTGGTCGTCAACTCGAAGACCAAGCCGACCAACCTCACGGTCAGCGAGGCGCACGGCTACGGCATGATCATCCTCGCCTACATGGCGGGCCACGATCCCGAAGCCAAGACGCGCTTCGACGCCATGATCCGCTACCACCGTGAGCACCTCTCGGCGATCACCAGCGGTATCATGGCCTGGTACCAGAACTCCGCGTGCAACGACATCGGCGGGGACAACGGCGCCACCGACGGCGATCTCGACATCGCCTACGGCTTGCTGCTGGCGGACAAGCAATGGGGCAGCTGCGGCGACGTGAACTACCGCGCGCATGCCGAGTGGGTCATCGCAGCGATCAGCCGCCGCGGCATCGATGGACAGGGCCGCTACCCCATCCTCGGCGACTGGGTCACGCCCTCCGACGCACACTACTTCGGCGCACGCGTCAGCGACTTCATGGGCACGCATTTCCGCGCCTTCCAGACCGTTTCGAAGGATGCCGTCTGGGGTGGCCTGCTCCCCAACACCTACTGGATCGCCGACACGCTGCAGCGCCGCTTCGCTCCCGAGACCGGGCTCCTCCCCGACTTCGCGGAAGATCTGCGCACCGACAACCCGCGCCCCGCGCACAAGGGCTTCTTGGAAGGCGCGCGCGACTCCAGCTACGCGTACAACGCCTGCCGTATTCCGCTGCGCATGGGGACCGACTTCTTGCTGAGCGGCGACGCTCGCCCGCGCGCCATCGCCCAGCGCCTCAACAACTTCGCCGAGAAGGTGAGCGGGGGCGATCCCAAGCAGCTGCGCGGCGGCTACCACCTCGATGGGACGCAGATGGTGGACTACGAGACGATGGCCTTCACCGGGCCGTTCGCGGTCGGCGCCATGACGGATCCCACCAAGCAAGAGTGGCTCGACAAGCTGTGGACGCACAGCGTGACCCGAGAAGCCGAGAACTACTACGAGGACACGTTGCGCATGCTCTCGCTCATCGCCCTGAGCGGGAACTGGTGGGGCCCCGAAAAGGTGAAGAGCGCCTGCCCTGCCCTGCCTGCCGCGCAGTGAACGGGAGTTGTGCTAGCCTCCCCCCCGCCTTGTTTCCGCCCATTCACACCCTCCTGCCTCAGCAGGGCACGGCGCTGCTGCTCGACCGGGTGCTCGCGCACTCGGCCGAGTCCACGCGCTGTGGCGTCCGCATCGAGCCGACGCATCCGTATCGTGCGGACGGCCGCGTGGCCGTCACGCTGGCCTTGGAGCTGCTCGCTCAGACTTGCGCGGCCAGGGCAGCCCTCGACGGGAACGCGCCGGCCGACGAAAAGGCCGTGGCCGGCGAAAGCGCAACAGACCGGACCCCGCGCAAAGGCTACGTAGTGGCGGTCCCTCGGCTCGAGCTGCTCGGCGGCGACTTCCTGATCGGTGAGCAGCTGGAGATCTGCGTGAGCCCGCTGCACCTCTCGGATTCGTTGGTGAAGTACGCGGGCGAGGTCACGGTCGACGGGTCCCTGCGGGCGCGCGGCGAGCTGAGTGTCCTGCTGGTGGGGGAGTCATGAGTGCTTCGGATGCACAGCGTCGCGTCGCTTTGGTGACGGGCGCGAGCCGCGGGATCGGGCGCGCCATCGCCGAGCGCCTGGCCGCGGACGGCCTGCACGTAGTGCTGAACTATCGCTCCAATCAGGCCGCGGCCGAGGAGGCGCTGGCGGCCATTCGGGAACGAGGCGGCAGCGCCGAGCTGTGCCGGTTCGACGTGGGTGACGAAGCCGAGGTGTCGGCGGCGCTCGGCGAGTTGAAGTCGCGCCACCGCATCGGCGTGCTGGTGAACAACGCCGGACTGGCGCGCGACGCGGCCTTCCCCGCCATGTCGCTCGACGCCTGGCGCGAGGTGACCCGGACGACCCTGGATGGGTTCTTCTTGGTCACTCAGGCGCTGGTCATGGACATGGTCGGCGCGCGGTGGGGCCGGATCGTGAACATCACGTCGCTGGCCGGACAGATCGGCAGCCGCGGCCAGGTGAACTACTCGGCGGCCAAGGCCGGCTTGATTGGTGCCACCCGCTCGCTCGCGCTCGAGCTGGCCAAGCGGAAGATCACGGTCAACGCGGTGGCCCCCGGCTTCATCGAGACGGACATGCTCGGCGCGCTGCCGACCGACGAGCTGAAGAAGCTGGTGCCCCTGCAGCGACTCGGCACTCCACACGAGGTGGCTGGGCTCGTCTCCTACCTGGTCAGTGACGCCGCGGCCTACGTGACCGGTCAGGTCATCGGCATCAACGGCGGGCTGGGCGCAGGCTGAGCGAGCCCGAAGCGAAACGCTGCGCTCCCTCGCTGAGCTCGAAGCTCACGCGCTCGGCATCTTTGCGCTCCAGCCGCAGCGAGAGCGCCTGACCGGGACGCACACGCTCGATGAACTTGAGCCGCGAATAGCCGGCCACTTCGAGTGGACCGACCAGCTCTTGCACCGCCGGCAGGACCCAATCGATCAATTGGGCGACGGCA
>DATIDO010000742.1:0-2226 GCA_035456245.1 Polyangiaceae bacterium | reverse complement strand
GAGTGACGGCAGCTTGCGCTGACTGCCCTCGGCCGGGCTTGCCTGCCTGAGTGGAACGGGGGATCGTGGGAGAAGAGTGACCGCATTCGATCCGCCGCCACCTGGCTCGCGAGGGCCAGGCTCTCGAGGACCTGGCTCCCGTTCCACGGGTCCGCAGGGCTCCTCGCCTCACTCGTCCGGGTCGCACGGCAGCGCGCCGCATGGCAGCTCCCCGCACGGCAGCGCGCCGCTCGGTACTACCCAGCGTGGCCCCGCGCCGCCGCCGGCGTTCACCCCGCACTTCACCGAAGGGGGCGAGTCGCCGCGCTTCGGCGCGACCCCCTGGATCGCTGGCGCGGCTGCGCTGGTGCTAGCGGCGGCGGCGATCGTTTGGCTTCGCCCCACCAAGACCGCCCCCGAAGCCCCGCCGCCCGAGCCCGTGCCCGAGCCGGCTCTCCCCACCACGGCGGCCTCCCAACTGCTCCCGCCCAATCCGCTGGCCATCTCCCGACTCGCCATCGATGCGCGGGCCCGCGCGGCCACCTGGCAAAAGGAAGCCGAGCTAGCCGAGGTCCGACTCACCATCGCCGACGGCAAGCCTCGAGACCTCGTCTTCTCTTTCGCACTACCGCGTGGCCACTTCTCACCCGGCATTCCGTTGACCGGAAAGCATTTCGAGCTCGCGTTCGACGCCGAGCGGCGTGAGTTCGCCGAGCGCGAAGTCTCGACCGGTCCCGCGCTCGGCGCGGCGGATCCCAACTGCCCGCTGGACGCCGCCTATCGGGCGGCTACCCAAGCGGGCCTTTCGGCTCAAACGCTGCGCACCAGCTACGCTTACTCGGCCAAGCACCGGCGCGAACTCTGGACCTTCCAGGGGGCGGGCAAGCCGCTCCTGGTCGACGGCGCCAACTGCGCCATCTTGGTGCGCTGACCCCGCGTGCGTGGGCCTGCCTCGGAAGCCGGCATCGAAGGACAGGCCGGTATCGAAAGTCAGGCCCGCATCGAATGCCGACCGACGCCGATCACATGCCGGCGATGATGCGGAACGTGTCCTCGAACGGAACCAGCTCGAGACGGTTGTCGTCGCGCTGGCGGCGCCAGATCTCGCCCTCGGGCGTCGGGATCTTGTAGGAGGCGCTGAACGTGTAATCGACCCAGATGGTCTTGGTCGGGCTCTCCTGCACGCGGCGGTAACGGATCTCGTAGCGGATCGCGCGCGTGTCGCGGAACTTCGTCTCCAGGAACTCGCGCAGCCCGGCGTAGTCGATGTCGTCGGAGGCGTCGATGTTGCCGCCGTCTTCGTAGTAGCTGGGATGGGCCATGCCCAAGATGGCACCCACGTTGCGACGCTCGAGTGCCCGCCGGTACTCCTCGCAGAACTCGATGACGTCGCGGTTGTAGGCGGTGTCCTCGACGTCGGTGTTGGCGATGTACTGGGGACGGCACCCGCCGAGGGACAGGGACACGGCCAAAAGCGAGTGGACGATGAGTTTACGCATGCTCAGGGGCGGAACGCTCGGCTGGTTCCGCCGATTCCCCGACGCACCGTAAGAGAGGGGCCCTGGCTCGGCAAGGCCTGGCAGAGGTGCGGGAGAGCCCCAGCGCTGCGGGGGGGCTCGGGCCCCTCGCTCTCGCCCAGCAGGCCCTCAACGAGCAGCGATACCAGCCAGAATCCGCTCGGCCGACACTCGATCGGACTCGGCCCTGTAGCTCAAGACCAGGCGGTGGCGCAGGCAGGGCACGACCATGGCCTCGACGTCCTCCAGATCGGCAGCGGCCTGCCCGCGAACGGCCGCTCGCGCCTTGGCCGCCAGGAGTAGGGCGCGGCTCCCCCGCGGTCCTGCGCCGAAGCGAACGTAGTCGCGCACCAGAGGCTGGCTGTTGCCTTCGGGCCGGGTAGCCCGCACCAGCGACACCGCTCGCTCGACGGCAGCGTCGGTCACCGGAATGCGCGGGATCAGCGCTGACAGATCCCTGACTCGTTCGAGCGAAAGGACTGGCTCGATGCGCTGTCCCAGCGCGCCGCTGGTGCGGCGGGCAATCTCGCGCTCCTCGGCCTCGCTCGGGTAGCCAACGCGGATCTCGAGCAAGAAGCGATCGAGCTGGGCTTCCGGCAGCGGATAGGTGCCTTCTTGTTCGATCGGGTTCTGGGTGGCGAGCACCTGGAAGGGCCGGGGCAGCTCGTGCGTCTTGCCTCCGACCGTCACCGTGCCTTCCTGCATGGCCTGCAGCAGGGCAGCCTGCGTC